>NZ_JBQLZR010000044.1:0-16577 GCF_052168375.1 Glycocaulis sp. | reverse complement strand
CTGGTTTTCCGAGACCCCGATGATGGATCCCGTAACCATTGCTGTGGTCCGGCTCATGATGCTTGCCGGACTGGGTACAGCTCTGATTGCGTTCATCTTTCTGGTGGTTGTGAAGGTCAGGGCGATCCTGAGGCGTCGCTAGGCTCGTAGCTGCAACACGCTAGTGGTGATGGCCGCCACCAAATCGCACACGTATCCCGCCATTGACGACAAAGCCGTCTGTATGGGTCCAGGCATCCGTGGTCCAGCGGCCATCGCTGGCTCTGGAGGGCCGCACCAGCGGATCGTACCGGCTCTGACGTATGTCCAGCAGGTTTTCTGCGTTCAGAAACAGGCTGACATGGCCAAGATTGATCTCGCCCAGAATGCCCATCATCACGTAGGGCTTTGAGCGGGTGCGGTAAGGATTGTCCTCCAGCTCCTGTGCGCCGGTGTAATAGGCCTCAAAGCCTATCCGGCCCCGGTCATGATCCTCCCACATCGCAACGAAGCCGGCTGAATGGCGCGGGGTCATAGGCGTTTCGCGCCGCAGGCCGGAAACCGGATCGGTTGAGCGGGCATCGGTGTACATATAGCTGGCCGTGATGACGATATGTCCCTGGCGATAGCGCACCAGCCATTCGCTGCCTTGCGTGAGAGCGGTGCCGGGCGCACTTACAATGCGCTGGCGGGCGGTGCCGTCGGGCAAGGCGGTGCCGGTAGATACAAGTGCCGCTTCGTTGCGAACGCGGGACTGAAAGAAGATCACATTCGTTTCCAGCGCCCCGAAACTGCGGCCTATGTCGAAGGACAGCGTGTCAGCCCGTTCCGCTTCAAGACCAGCAAGAGGTTCAAGCCGCGACAGCCCGGTTTCCTCCACTGACCCCACAAACGGGGTAGGCGCGAAGAAGCCCTGCGCCGCCGAGGCGCGCATCGTCCAGTCACCCGGTCGGTACAGCACGGACACGCGCGGGCTGACAAAGGTGCCGAACTCGCTGTGATGATCCGCGCGTGCACTGGCCGAAAGCGTCAGTTCGGGGCTAACCTCGAAATCATATTGCGCGAAAGCGCCCGGCACCGTGTGCTGGTAGTCGAAAACCGGGAAATCAAACGAGCGGAAATCTTCAGCCTGTACGGCCACGCCGCCTACAAAGGTGTGGGGTCCGCTGATGCGGGTGAGCGAGGCTTCAGCAAAACCAGTCTGATGACGCTCGCTGCCGGTTTCTGTGCCGAAGACCCGGGTGCGTTCCACCTGCATGGCTGAGGCCCGCACCGAGAAATCCATGCCGTCACTCACAGGGAGGGTCAGCGTCAGGCCGGCATCCAGACGTTCGGTATCCATCCCCTGCACGAAGGCCGTGCCATCCGGGACGGTGCGGCCCGGCAAGGTGCCACCGGTGCGCCGTTCGGACATGCCGCCGACGGTTAGCAGTGCCTCGCCGCCATTTGCACCCTGCCAGAAAAGGCGAGGGCGCACGGTATAGCGCTGATAGGCGGGAATGTCCGCCCAGCCCCTTCCATCGAGGTCGCGCCGCTCCTGCCAGTGGCCGCCGCCGGTAAGGGAATAGCTCCAGCTTTCGCTGATCCTACCCGATCCGAAGGCCGTCAGGTCCTGGCCATTCTGGCTGGTTACATTAGCGAGAATTTCGCCTTCGTGATCTTCGCCCGGACGGCGCGAGACGAGATTGATCATCCCGCCGAGCGCCGCAGCGCCATAGAGCGAGGACGCCGCGCCCTTGATAACCTCGACCCGGCCGAGGTCAGTGGGCGGAATCTGCAAAAGCCCGATTGACCCGGTCTGGCCGTAGAGCGGCAGGCCGTCAGCCAGGAGCAGGGTGTAGCGCTCGCTCATGCCCTGAATGCGAATGCCGGAAGAGCCGAGCGCTGCCGAGTTTGCCTGCACCCAGAGACCACCGGTCTCGGAAAGCAGCACCGAGATATTGCCCGGCGACATGATGATCTTTTCCTCGATCTCCTCACGGCCGATCACTTCCACCCGGATGGGTTCATCCTGCACCCGGCGCCGGGTGCGCGTTGCCGTGACGATGATGGTTTCCGGCTCGTCTGCGCCTGCCTCAAGTGTGGCGGCGGAAGCTATAGGCAATGGGCCGCAAGCCAATGCCAGAGCGGCTACGCTTGCCGAGAGAGCAGCGGCGCGGCGATTGAAACGGGTGTCGGTTTGCATGTCGAATGTCCTGCCTTGAAGGATCGCTCCCGGCTTGCCGGAATCAATTCGACATGCAATCTGCAATCTATAGTCACTATAGGTTCAAGGTCGAAATGCAGGAAACCTTTGGTATCGGTGAACTCGCCCGCCGCACGGGCTGCCAGGTTGTAACCATCCGTTATTATGAACAGGCTGGTTTGCTGCCCGAACCCGCACGAACGGCCGGAGGACACCGCGCCTATACGGCCAATCATTTCCGTCGGCTGGATTTCATCAAGCGCGGGCGCAGCCTCGGTTTTCCGCTGGCCGCCATCTCCGGCCTCCTCAGCCTTGTCGAGGATGGAGATGCCACCTGCACCGATATCGACGCGGTCGCCGAGCAGCATCTGAAAGAAGTCCGCGCCAAGATTGCCGATCTGCGCGCCATTGAAGAAAAGCTGGAACGGTCTCTGGCCCAGTGCCGCCACAAGACGCGCAGCGAATGCGCAGTGGCCGAGGTGCTGGTTTCAGCGGAGTAGGGGCTTTTCCGTCAGCACACCGGAACGTTAACCGCGAGACCGCCTTCGGAGGTCTCCTTGTACTTGTCGGCCATGTCGAGTCCGGTCTGGCGCATGGTCTCGATGACCTGATCGAGACGCACCTTGTATTCTGCATTGCCCAGCATGGCCAAGCGGGCCGCATTGATCGCCTTGATGGCGCCAATGGCATTTCTCTCTATGCACGGGATCTGGACTAGCCCGCCCACCGGATCACACGTAAGCCCCAGATTATGCTCCATGCCGATCTCGGCTGCGTTCTCGATCTGCCTGTTTGAACCGCCCAACGCTGCGGCAAGCCCTCCAGCCGCCATCGAGCAGGCAACGCCCACCTCGCCCTGACAGCCAGCTTCAGCGCCGGAAATCGATGCATTGAGCTTGTAAAGCGCGCCGATGGCCGAGGCCGTCAGGAAGAAGCGCACCATCGCATCGTCATCGCCGGGTTTCCTGCAATGCCGGTCAAAATAGCGTGCGACAGCAGGGATGATGCCGGCAGCGCCATTGGTCGGCGCCGTCACGACCCGGCCGCCCGCAGCGTTTTCCTCGTTGACCGCCATGGCCCAGAGATTGACCCACTCCATGGCCGATAGCGGATCGCGTGTGGCCCGGTCCGGGTCTTCTTCCAGCCTGCGCTGCATGGCCGGCGCGCGGCGTTTCACCTTGAGGCCGCCTGGCAGGACGCCGTCTCCGGCAACGCCGCGATCAATGCAGTCCTCCATGGCCTGCCAGATTTCGGTGATGCGGGCGCGCACCTCTTCCTCGCTGCGGAAGGCCGTCTCGTTCGCCATCATGACTTGCGGAATGGTCAGGTTTTCGCGGTCGGCAATGTCGAGAAGCTCGTTACAGCTGTCGAACGGGTAGGGCTCGCCCTCAGGCGCTTCGGCGGCAGAGTTGCGTCCGGCCTCCGCCTCGTCGATCACAAAGCCGCCGCCAATCGAATACCAGAGCTGCTCTGACAGGCTTTCACCGTTCGCGTCGAATGCGGTGAACTTCATGGCGTTGGAATGGAAGGGCAGGCGTATCTTGCCGTCGAGTACGAGGTCACTTTCGCGGTCGAAAGCTATCTCATGGCGGCCGAGCAGCTTTATTGTTCCCGAATTCTCTACCGCTTCGATAATGCCAGGCAGGGTATCGGGGTTGGCGGTCTCCGGCGCTTCACCGGCGAGACCCCAGATCAGTGCCTTGTCGGTTGCGTGGCCTGAGCCTGTAAGTGCCAGCGAGCCATAGGCTTCAGCCTTTACCCGAACAATGGCCGTCAGGCCGTGCTCGGCCTCGACGCGTTCCAGAAACAGGCGCGCAGCCTTCATCGGCCCGACGGTGTGAGAGCTGGAGGGGCCGATACCGATCTTGAAAAGGTCAAAGACGCCGAAATGCATCAGTCGCCGCCAAGACCGCGATCACGGGTGAAGGCATTGAAACAGATGATGGTCTGTGTGTCCTTCACCCCGGCAATCGTCTGCACCTTCTGGTTCACGAATCTGCCGATATCGGCTTCGGACTCCACGGCGAATTGTGCCAGCAGGTCGAACGCGCCTGATACCGAATGCACCTGGCGGGTTTCTTCCAGCGTGTCGACAAGCGCCGAGGCGACATCATAGGTCCGGCCAAGCTCGCACTTGATGAAGATGAAAAACTGACGCATCGGCCTTGTCCTGCCTGGCTAGAGTGTGGTGCGTACGGTCCAGAGCTCCGGAAATAGCCGCAGATTCAGCGCCTTGACGAGGTAGGATACCCCGCCCGAGCCACCTGTCCCGCGCCGGAATCCGATAATGCGCTCTACCGTCTTCATGTGGTTGAAACGCCATTGCTGGAACTTGTGCTCCAGATCAACGAGCTTTTCTGCAAATTCATAGACTTCCCACCAGCGGCCAGTGTCGAGATAGACCTCCCGCCACATCGCCTCCACAGCGTCGTCAGGCTCGTAAGCACCAGACCAGTCCCGGTCGAGCACGTGGCCAGGCAGGGACAGGCCCTGCCTTGCTGCGTACTTGAGGGTTTCGTCATAAAGGCTTGGCATTTCTAGAGCTTTCACGACTGCCTTGTAGGCGTCAGGGTCGGATTGGTGAACCCGTGCCAGTGCGGCGTTCTTGTTGCCCAGCCGGTACTCCAGCATCCGGTACTGAGCTGACTGAAAGCCGGAGCTCTGACCCAGCCGGTCGCGGAATTTCAGGTAATCGGACGGGGTCATCGTGGCGAGCACGGCCCAGGACTGAGTAAGCTGGTCCTGAATTCGCGCGATCCGGGCCAGCATTTTCATGGCTGGCCGGGCCTCATCGGCCTTGAGAAGTTCAATCGCCGCGTCGAGTTCATGCAGGCACAGTTTCAGCCAAAGCTCGCTCGCCTGATGGATGATGATGAACATCATCTCGTCATGTTCGGACGTCAGCGGGTGCTGCGCTCCCAGAATCGTTTCGATGTCCAGATAGCGCCCATAGCTGAGCCCGCCATCCGGCGACCAGTGAATATCTTCGCCTTCGAGATTGACCGAAGTTGGAAAGTGTTCGCTCATGGGTCCGGTCTACAGGCGGCCACGAAGACCGGCAAGGCGTTCGCGCCGAACCGGCACATCGCCAGTCGCTTTCCGTCCCGGTGCGGCGCGTGTAATCATGCTGACCGACACAAGAGGGAGTATCCTGCGTGCATCCCATCTGTTTATTGCGTTCCACGGCACTGGGCGCCGTCCTTGGCCTTGGCAGCCTAGCGGTTGCTGCGTGCAGCCAGCAGGCTGTTCCGGGCGATGAGGCCGCGGAGGAAGCAACCACCGGAATGGCGAGCGTCACCTTTGCCGTTGCCTATCGCGAGCGTGTGGCGCTGGGTCCGGGCGCTGTTGCCGAGGCGCAATTGCTCGCCTTCGAACCGGGGAGTGACCAGCCGGAACTGATCGCGGAAGCACGCGAATCCTTCGACGGACGGCAAGTGCCGCTGGACCTGACAGTGGAATATGACCCGGCGGCAGTGGGCACAGACCGCGAGCTTGCCGTGACGGGCCGGATTGTCGATCCGGATGGCTCGCAGGTCTGGGTAACGCCGGAAGATGCGCGGTTT
The DNA here is from genome assembly GCF_052168375.1 of Glycocaulis sp. Classification (NCBI taxonomy): domain Bacteria; kingdom Pseudomonadati; phylum Pseudomonadota; class Alphaproteobacteria; order Maricaulales; family Maricaulaceae; genus Glycocaulis; species Glycocaulis sp. The sequence goes on along the minus strand of NZ_JBQLZR010000044.1, from coordinate 10,850 downwards.
CCGGCTGGCAGCAATACGGCAGATCTTGGCGTCATCATGCTGATCCGCAGTCACCATGCGGGCACCGAGGCCCATGCCTATGTGTGCGAAGGCGGGGAGGAGTTTCTTGTCCGATACGATTCGCCCGAGCTCTACCTGACCATCGATGAAGTGGCCTACCGGCTGTCTTCGGTCGCGGCCGCATCGGGCGCGCGTTTCGAGGCAACCGGCGAGGAGGGCCCCCGCGTGTTCTGGAGCCGCGGTGCAGGCGCTATGGTCCGCTTCGAGGAAGGCGGTGACTGGGTCGAGTGCGAGACCAGCGCCTACCTGCCAGATCCCGAGGCCGAGACCGTCGAGGCCGAGGAAGAAGAGCCTGCGACACCGCCCGTCTATACCGCTCGCGGTAACGAGCCGGGCTGGACACTCCGCCTGACGAGCGGTGCGGCCGAGTATACCGGTGATTACGGAGAAACGCGGCTTGCAGGACGGGTGAGCGGGCGCGAAGCGCTCAACGACATCACCAACCGGCTGACCATTCAGGAAGACGGGGAATTGCTCTTCTCCATCGAGATCGGTCATGCCATCTGCCAGGACACCATGACGGGCCTGTCCTACCCGGACCAGGTCAGCGTGACCATCGGCAGCGAAACCGTTTCAGGTTGCGGCGGCGACCCTGAAAGCCTGCTGGCCGGAGAGGTCTGGCGGGTTACCCATGTCGACGGGGTGGAAGTGCCTGGACCGCGCGCCGTCACCATGGAGTTTGACGGCGATGGACGCCTTTCGGGCCAGGCGCCCTGCAACCGTTATTCGGCGCCCTACCAGATGACCGGGGAGGGCATCGTGCTGGGCCAGGGTGTTTCGACACGTATGGCCTGTGCGCCTGAATTGATGGAGCTGGAGCAGAGCTTTCTCACCCTCATTCAGGGTTCACTGCCTGCCAGCATTGATGATGAGGGCACGCTCAATCTCGGTGAAGGGCGGATCATCGCTGTACGCGAGTAGCGGCGGGGTTTCGGGAACCGGGCGCGGCTTTGCGGGGTTGATCACGTTCCACTCCGCAAAGAGGTGCTCTCCATGGCTGCAAGTTCAGCGATCTTCGACCGTCTGAAGTCCGATCACGACCGTCATCGCGATTTGCTGGAAAAACTCGGCAATACCAGCGGCGACACTGAGGAGCGGCGCAAGCTCTTTGAAGCCTTCACACGGGAAGTGAAGGCGCACGCCGCTGCCGAGGAGCAGGCGCTCTACTCGACCATGATGCGCAAGCCCGCCACGACGGATGAAACGCGCCATTCGGTAGCAGAGCACCACGAGATCGACGAGGCGCTCAACGACCTTGCGGCCACTGACATGAGTTCGGGCGCGTGGCTGCAGAAGTTCAAGGCGCTCGAACACGACTATCTGCACCATATCGAGGAAGAGGAAGACGACCACTTCCCCGAATTCGCAAAGCTGCTGTCAGCCGATGATGAGCGCCACATGCGCGAGGTCTTCGACCGCCGCAAGCGCGAGGAAAAGGCTGACGCCGAAATCACGCCCGAAAAGGCGGAAGACGCAAAGGAATAGCCGGTTGGGACGGTCCCGCTAACGCTCTGCGCGAATACGCAGGATTTCAGTTTCAGCCGGCCAGAAACCTGAAGCGCCAGCGCGAACGATTGCCTCTAGGCGGGCTTCGGCTGCGTCATTGTCTCCGGCAAGCCGGTCGGCCATGGCGATTGCGAACTGTTCGATCGCGCCCGGAAACGCATCCATCTCCTCACGGGAAATCTCGCCCTTGAAGAAGAGCGCTCCGCGCAGATAGTTCCGGTTCTCGATCAGCGGCAGGCCTGCATGTATCGCGGACAGCGCATCGCGCGCTGCCTCTTCGTCGCCCAGCAGGCTGTGACCGATGAAGAGCCAGTAGGCTATGGCCACGCCCATATCCCCCGTCGGGTCCATCAGGAGAGGCTGGTTTCGGGCTGCTTCCATCCCGGCAACCAGAGACTCAAAATCGCCCACCGCAAAGCTGGTCTGACCGCGATAATAGTGGAGGTTGAAGCGGAACGTGCCGAGTGGAAGGTTGTAGGCGTTTGCAATGCCATCCGGCTCAAAGCTGTCTTCGATGCTGTCCATCAATTCGAGCGCCCGGGTGTAGTCGGCAAGAGCAGCCTCGAACTGCCGGCTGCGAGCCAAATGACGCCCGCGGAAGCGGCGCAGTTTGTAGCTGTCAGGGAAGCGCTCAAGGCCTTGAGTAAACACCTCGACGGCCTCTTCAAACCGGCCAAGGTATCCCAGTCGCCGGCCAAGCCAGATCCAGGAATCCTCACGGTGGGGGGCGAGGTCCAGCGCGGCACGGGCGATCGCGAGGTCAATCTCCAGCTCGCGGCGATACGCGTCACTGAACCCCGGTTCGCTCAAGGGGGTCCCGATCAGGGTCTGGCCGTTCCGCAGGGTCTCTCCTGCCGGTGCCAGCGCCGCGTCACGGTCAGCAATCTGGGCGTGGGCCGGTGCGGTGGCCCAGGCCAATGAGAGGGCTGTCAGGCTGGTGAAGATCGTCTTCATGAGGCTGGCTCCGCTGTCAGGCTTTTGAGCGTGGGGTAAAGGCGCCCTGTGCTGCCGGGGCTGACAACACAGGGCTCCGGGCACGGGAATTACGGAGTTTCGCCCGGATAGAGAGTTGCCCAGTCGGCTTCGGCCTGGATGCGCGCAAAATATGACCAGCCATCGACATTGATCGAGCGGCGGTACCATTCCTTCGCCTCTTCACGATGCCCCTGCAACAGCAGGTAATTGGCAAGCGTGAATGCGGTCGAGGAGGCAGCCGCCGAGGCATCGGAAAAGGCCATGCCGGTATCTTCGTCGCTGAAGAAGGTGTCGAACTCGCGTTCACCTTTGAACAGCTGGATTCCGTCGAAATAGAAATTGCTTTCGATGTTATCGGCGAGGTCCTCGAGCGAGTAGGTGTAATTGTCGAGCAATTCGCGCGCTTCGAAGAAGTCACCGGCACGAGCGAGGGAAATGTATTCCCAATAAACCGCTGCCGTGATGCTGACGGCGTCATTCACGCCCAGCGCTACTTCGTGGGAGCGATTGAACCAGTGTGCGGCCTCAGAATACTGGTTGGACGCGAAATAGGCCTGCCCGAGATGGTAGTAGAGGTAGAACTGAACCACGTCAGGCGTAGACGGGAAGTAGTCCGGGCCGAGGCGCTCTCGCTCCAGCGGCATGTTCTCGTAGAGCGCGGCCGAACGCAGGCCTTCCTCGATGGAAGCCTCGAAATTTCGAAGCGTGAAATAGCGGTGCGCGCGGTGACGGCGCAGCTTGGCGTTGTCCGGGAAGAGCTCGATTGCCGCGTCGTAGACCTCGATCGCTTCACGGAAATAGCCCTGATAGGACAGCAGGCGACCATACCAGGTGGCGGTGTCAGGCGTGATCTCTGCCTGATAGGCCTCGTATGCCTCTTGCGTCGCGCGTTCGAAGGCTCCCGGTTCGGCGAGGTTCATGGTGGCGCTGGAGCGGGTGTAGAGGCGTTCGCCGAACAGCGACTCGGTCTGGTAGCTCTCACCATCGGGGATAGCCTGGGCGCCCGCAGGTGTGCCGGCAAGTGCCAGTGCAGTGGCACCGGCAAGCAGCAGGGTCTTGAAAGTCATGTCATGTCCCTTTCGTCTGGGTTGAAATTCCGGGCTCGTGGTCAGGCTGCGCCAAAGCGCACACCCTGCGCGAGCGGCAGGTCGGTGGAGTAGTTGATCGTGTTGGTTGCGCGGCGCATGTAGGCCTTCCAGGTGTCGGAGCCGGACGCCCGGCCACCGCCGGTTTCCTTCTCGCCGCCAAAGGCGCCGCCAATCTCGGCTCCGCTCGTGCCAATATTGACGTTGGCGATTCCGCAGTCGCTGCCGATGCTGGAGGTGAAGACCTCGGCCTCACGCATGTTGTCGGTGAAGATGGCCGAGGAGAGGCCCTGCGGAACGGCGTTGTTCATCGCGATGGCCTCTTCAATCTCGCTGTAGCGCATCACATAGAGGATCGGACCGAAGGTTTCGGTGTGCACGATCGGCGTCTGCGAGGGCATTTCCACCAGGGCAGGGGCCACATAAGCCGCTTCCGGCCAGGTTTCGCGATGCAGGCGTTGACCGCCATAGACCTTGCCGCCTTGCTCGCGGGCGGTTTTCAGGGCGGCATTGAACATGTCCAGCGCGGGCATGTCGATCAAGGGACCGGCATGATTACCCGGCTCCAGTGGATTGCCGACCCGCAACTGCGCGAAAGCATCCTTCAGTTGGGCGACCAATTCGTCATGAATGCTTTCATGCACAATCAGGCGGCGCATGGACGTGCAACGCTGGCCCGATGTTCCCGCCGCAGAAAAGGTGACGCCTCGCAGCACAAGGTCACGATTGGCAGACGGCGTAACGATAGCTGCATTATTCCCGCCGAGCTCCAGGATCGACCTGCCCAGCCGGCTGGCGACGGTGCTGGAAACGCTGCGCCCCATACGTGTGCTGCCAGTTGCGCTGATCAGGGCCACCCGGGGGTCTGCCGCCAGCTTTGCGCCGACATCACTGCCGCCGGCCAGCATCTGGTGAAGATATGGGGGTGCCTCGGGGAAGTCCTCGCAGGCACGCGCGAACAGGCCTGCGCAAGCATGCGCCGACAGCAGAGCCTTTTCCGATGGCTTCCAGATGGCGCTGTTACCGCAGGTGAGCGCAATCATTGTGCCCCATGACCAGACCGCCACGGGGAAGTTGAAGGCGCTGATCTGGGCGAAAACGCCCAGAGGGTGCCAGCTTTCCGCCATGCGGTGCGAAGGGCGCTCTGTCGCAATGATGAGGCCGTGAAGCTGGCGCGAGAGACCGACGGCGAAATCACAGATGTCTATGACTTCCTGAACTTCGCCGCGCGCCTCCTCAAGGGTCTTTCCGCAATCGAGCGTGACCAGGCAGGACAGTTCCTCCTTGTAGTCCCGGCACAGATTGCCAAATCGGCGGATCAGTTCACCGCGGCGGGGCGCTGGCACTGTGCGCCAAGCCTCGAAGGCGTCCTTTGCCCGTGCGATGGCGGCTGCCGTGGTGGCTTCGTCGTCAGAGTGAATGTAGCCGGCAAGCGAACCGTCAACTGGCGTCAACACGGGCAACCCTGTGTCACCGGAAAGCGGTGATTCGAGCTTCATCGCGGAAAAGGATTTTCCCGCCAAGGCGGCAGCGTCGATCGACTTAGCCGCCTCGTCGGTAGCAAAATGACTCAATGTATCAGGCATAAAGCCCGCCCCAGTTCTGGCTAGTGTGGTTCGGTTGCAGGCGCCGGGGAGGCGTAGCTGGTCGACGACCTGCCTCGATTGGCGCACTCCGTCTTGATTGAAGGTTTCCTATCGGAAAAAAATGTGTGCGTCAAATGCGTAACAGAATGGACTTGGCGTATGGGCTTCACGGTATAAGTTGCATCATTACACACCGGTAAGGCATGGCCGGGTCCGGCCAGCCAGCGGCGCGTTTGCTGCCAACAGAATGAAGAAGTGCGCAGACGGCGCGTGAAAGGCTGAAAGGCGGACCGAACCGCGAACGGGGCGACAGGGAACGAGCAGGGCGAACATGAGCAATACGCAAGATTACCAGAGCATCATCGAGTCCAACCGCGTTCAGCCTCCGGCGCGCCGCAGGGCAGGGGGTATGGCGCTCGGTAAACGGCTAAGGGAGTTGCGAAAGAATCGCGCCTGGACGCTGGAAGAAGCAGCGCAGCGCACGGGCCTTGCCGCGTCGACTCTGTCGAAGATCGAAAACGATCACATGTCTCCCACCTTCGACGTGGTGCAAAAACTTGCGGACGGTTTCGAGATTGATATCACGCGGCTTTTCGATACGGAGACTGGTCTGGAGGCGTCAGGAAGGCGCTCGGTCACGCGCTCTGGCGGCGGCAAGCTGATGGAAACGGCAGTCTATGCCCACCACCTGCTCGCATCCGATCTGATGAACAAGCGCATCCTCCCGTTCCGCTCGGTGATCAAGGCGCGCTCGGTTGATGAGTTCCTCGACTGGCGCGGGCATCAGGGCGAAGAATTCCTGTACGTGCTGGAGGGCGAGGTTCTGTTCCATACGGAGCACTACGCGCCCGAGCATCTGCGCGCCGGCGACAGCATCTATATAGACAGCAATATGCGCCATGCGTGCGTATCGATCAGTCCGGAAGATGCCGTCGTGCTCTGGATCAACACCGCCTGACGCGGGCGCGTAACGTCCCGACCTCTCGGAGTGCGGACCTTTCGGCTAGCGGCTTGATGCCTAGTTCCTGACCACTTGTGCCCAATCGGCGGGCGTAGCCAACTTGCGTCATCTCGTTCGAGATGCTCATATAATTTCTTATCGGAAATTATATGAGGGTCATTGCCATGCCGCTTTCGAGGCGCAGTTTTATCGCATCCGCCGCTCCCGCCGGGCTTCTGGCCCTCGGTACAGCCCCCTCCGCGTTTGCCGGGTTAGGGCAGGTCAGCGGTGCGAATGCCCCCTTTTCCTTCGACGCGATGGGCGAGTTGCGGCTGGAATACGGTGACGATCTGCTGACAGCGATTCGCGCCAGCGGCCTGTCAGCCATCACAGTGACGCTCGGCGATCCACGGAAATATGAAGAGGATGCCTATCAGGACGCTGTGGCGGCTCTGGAAGAATACGACGCCCACATCGATGAAAACCCGCACTGGTTCATAAAGGCGACGCGCGCTGATGATGCGCTTCAGGCTCACCAGGATGGCCGGATTGCGGTGTTCTACCTGTTCCAGAATACAACCCAGTTCGGGCGTGATCTGGACCGTGTGAGCTGGTTTTACGAGCGGGGTCTGCGCTCCGCGCAGATGACCTATAACGATCAGAACTGGGCCGGTTCAGGCTGCTGGGAGCCCAGCGATGGCGGGCTCAGCATGTTCGGGCACATGCTTGTTGAGCGCATGAACGAGGTCGGAATGCTCGTCGATGTCTCGCATGCCGGAATGACGACGATGGCCGATACGGTCGCTGCGTCGGGTGATCCCATCGTCAATTCCCATGCAACATGCCGGGCGCTGAACCCCCATGTCCGCAGCACAACCGACGAAAATCTTCGTGCCGTTGCGGAGGCGGGCGGCGTGACGGGCATGTGCCAGTTGCGCCCCTTTCTCACTGCTTACCGGCGCGGCGCGCTTGATGCCTATTTCGCTCACATTGACCATGCCGTGAATGTCTGCGGGATCGAGCACGTCGCCATAGGCAGCGATCGCGATCACCGGGTTATCGAGATGAGCGAGGAGTATCTGGAATCGCTACGTCGCGAGATGGGCGCCGGCTTCAATGAGGCCGACTGGCCGCTCTTCATCGAGGAACTCAACGGTCCCGGCCGAATGATGGTCATCCGGGAGGGGCTTGTGGAGCGGGGGTATTCCCAAGGCGATGTCGACAGGATCATGGGTGGCAATCTGCTTCGCCTGTACCGCGATGTGATCGGCTGAGTGTCGATTTCGTGACAACGGGGTTGTTCTTCTAGAAAATTTACGATAGGAAATTTTTTAGATGATCGGCTGACAAATCATCCGACATCACTGTCGATGAATGAATCGGGGAATATCATGAAAAAAACATTGCTCGCCCAGGCGGGGATGGTGGCGCTGGCCACCGCGAGCGTTTCGGGTCTCGCACCGGCTGTGATGGCGCAGGAGTCCGGCAACGCTTCACCGCGCGCCGAAGTCGAAATCATTACGGTAACCACCGGTACGCGCCGGCAAGGACGCACCGACACGCAAAGCCTCGTGCCGATTGACGTCATTTCGCCGGACGAGCTGGTATCGACCGGCTATGTCGACGTGAATGATGCGCTGCGTACGTCAGTTCCTGCCTTCAATGTGCAGCGTCTGCCGCTGAATGACGGTTCGTCCTTCGTGCGTCCCGCAACCTTGCGTGCTTCGCCGGCTGACCACGTTCTGCTGCTTCTCAACGGTCACCGCCGCCACCGTTCGTCGGTGGTGCAGATCGGTACGGGTCATGCGACCACGTCCGGTTCGCAAGGCCAGGATTTCAACATGATCCCGCCGATCGCGCTGGGGTCCATCGAGGTTCTGCGTGACGGTGCATCGGCCCAGTACGGTTCGGATGCGATTGCCGGGGTGATCAACCTGACCTTGCGTGATGCCAATGAGGGCGCGAGCTTCATCGGTCATGCGGGTCAGTATTTCGATGGCGGTGATGTGCTGGATGCGCAGGGCAATATCGGCCTGCCGCTGTCCGAGAACGGGTTTATCAACCTGTCCTTCCAGCTGACCGAGGAAAGCGGCACCTATCGTCATGGCCCGCACGTCGGCGCAGAAGCGCTGCGTCAACAAGGTGTTCCCAACGTTCCCGAGCACCCGGTCAATCTGGGTGACCCGGCCTACAGTGCCATCAAGACCTCCTGGAATGCTGGCCTTGATCTGGGTAATGGCATGCAGGCCTATCTCTTCGGCAACGCGGCGATCACCGACAGCGAAGTCGGCTTCTTCTATCGCCAGTCGATTGCGGCTGGTGGTTTGGGACAGCATGCCTCCTACGCCCAGTCTGCGTTCGAGGGCACCCCGGCGCACCCGCAGCAGTTTGATCTCGCTGCGATCTATCCGGGTGGCTATGTACCGATTTTCGGTGGTGAGCAGACGGACTTCTCGACGGTCGTAGGCGTGCGCCGCGAAGAATCGGAAAGCTTTGGCTGGGACCTCTCGGCTCGCTGGGGCCAGAACGAAATCGAATATCGCATCTCTGACACGATCAACGCGTCAATGGGTGTGGATTCCCCCACCAGTTTCCGGCCGGGCAGCCTTGCCCAGCGGGAGTATCAGATCAACGCCGAAGCCTACAAATCGGTTGAGGTGGGACTGGCCAGCGAGCTGTTCTTCTATGGCGGTTTCAGCTACCGCAACGAGGCCTATACGATTGGCGTGGGTGATCCGGCTTCCTATCGTGCCGGTCCGCTTCAGGATCTGCCGGTTGGAGCCAATGGCTTCCAGGGCTTCAGCCCGGATGCCGCCGGCGAGTTCGAGACGGACTCAATCGCTGCCTATCTGGAAGCAGAGGCCGATATCACCGATCGCTGGAGCTTTGCAGCAGCGCTGCGTTTTGAAGACTACGAGGCCTTCGGTGACAATCTCAGCTATAAGCTGGCATCTCGCTATGACCTGACCGACAACTTCGCCATTCGCGGCGCTGTCAGCACAGGTTTCCGCGCTCCGGCAGCCGGCCAGCTGTTCGGCCAGAGCCAGACCTCGCAGCTTGACCAGGGCAATTTCGTTCTCGACGCGGTCCTAGTTCCGGGATCGCCCGAAGCGACCATTTTCGGCTCGACGCCGCTGGTGCCGGAAACCTCGACGAGCATATCTGGTGGTTTCGTCGTGACGGCTGGCGCTCTGTCTGCAACGCTCGACTTCTACCAGATCGACGTGGATGACCGCCTGCTTCTGAACGATGCCATCGCCACGACCCCGGCCCAGCGGGCTCAGCTCGCCGCGCTTGGCTATCCCAACGGGGCAGGGGTGCAGACGGTTCGTTTCTTCCAGAACCGCCTGGATACCCGCGTCCGCGGCTTCGACCTTGTCGCGTCCTACCTGTTTGACTGGAATAACGGCCAGACAACCAATGTCAGCCTGGCGACCAACTATAACGAACAGATCCTGCGTTCCGACCCGACCGGGATATTCAATCCCGCCAAGGTGCAGGAATTCGAACGCGGTACGCCGCGCTGGCGCTCGAACCTGACGCTTACCCACACGGTTGGTGATTTCGAGATGATGGGCCGGGCCGTCTATTACGGCTCCTGGCGTCGTCTGGACGGTGCGACGAACTTCCTGCCGCGCGAAGCCGAGATTCTTTACGATGCGGAAGTGCGCTATCGCGGCTTTGAAAGCGTCACCGTCACGCTTGGCGGACGCAATCTGGGCAACACCTATCCGCCGGGCCGGGGTCCGGGCCTGGATGCCTTCGGCATGATCTATGACAACCACTCCGTCTTCGGAACCAGTGGCGGCTACTACTATCTTGGCCTCAGCTACGATTTCTGATTTCGGACCAGATCCGGATGGCGGGGCGCCCCAATCGCCCGGTCATCTGGATCAGCTGGATTCTCTGTGGCCCTTTGGCGTTCTTGCGAGCGTCCATGGGCAGCAAAGAACGGGGCCTTGGTCCCGAACCTGACCTGATCCCCTTTAGGTCAAGGCAAAAGAAGAAGGCCTGCACACCCGTGCAGGCCTTTTTTTGTTGGCTCGGCATTTCTGCCGCCGTCAGGCGAGGTGGCCTTCAAAGAATTCGGTCAGCCGATCAAACGGTATCCGGTCCATCCGGTCGTAAAGGTCAACGTGATCGGCACCTTCGATAATCAGTAGCTCCTTCGGTTCGGCGGCTGCCGCAAAAGCGTCCTCGCTGAAATAGCGCGAATGAGCTTCAGATCCGGCAATCAGAAGCACCGGGCGCGGCGATATCTCGGTGATATAGCTCAGCAGAGGCATGTTCATGAAGGAGAGCGGGTTGGTCACCGTCCAGCCGCCATTCGAGTTCAAGGACCGCGGGTGATAGCCGCGCTCGGTCTTGTAATAGTTGTGGTACATCGCGATGACCGGATTATCGATACCGTCGAGGGCATCCGGCAGGCCACCATCAAGGGCGGGGCTGCCTGACGCCGCATCGCTCCAGCGCTGAAGACTCAATTGTTCGAGTGCGTTAGCGCGCTGATCAACGGTCATGGTGTCGTAGTAGCCATTCGCCATGACTCGGGACATGTCGTACATGCTGGTGGTGGCCACCGCCTTGAAGCGCTGGTCGGCAGCGACGGCATTAAGCGCCATGCCACCGAACCCGCAAATGCCGATGAGACCGATCCGATTACGATCCACACGCTCGTGCAAACCAAGAAAATCGACG
>NZ_JBQLZR010000043.1:0-3136 GCF_052168375.1 Glycocaulis sp. | reverse complement strand
CGCGCGGCATGCCGCAGATCGAGGTGACGTTCGACATCGACGCCAACGGCATCGTGAATGTCTCGGCCAAGGACCAGGCGACCGGCAAGGAACAGGCGATCCGCATCCAGGCCTCCGGTGGCCTCTCTGACGCCGATATCGAGAAGATGGTCAAGGACGCCGAAGCCAATGCCGAGGCCGACAAGAAGCGCCGCGCGCTGGCGGAAGCGCGCAATAATGCCGAGGCGCTCGTCCACCAGACCGAAAAGCAGCTCGAAGAGTTTGGCGACAAGGTCTCTGCCGGCGACAAGTCGGCCATCGAGACGGCAATTGCCGAGCTGAAAGAGGTCAAGGACGGCGAGGATGTGGAAGCCATCCAGCAGAAGACGCAAGCCGTCCTGCAGGCTGCCATGAAGCTGGGCGAGGCCATGTACGCCCAGCAGCAGGCCTCCGGCGGTGAGGAAGGTGGCTCTGACGCCAACACCGCTGATAGCGACGATGTCGTTGATGCCGAGTTCACCGAAGTGGACGGCGACGACAAGAAGAAGAGCGCCTGATTACAGGCGTTGTGACGTGATATCCCCCGGTCCGGACTAGCCGGACCGGGGCTGTCACCCGATGCTTTCCGGCACGCAAAAGGCACTGGCAAGTTATGGCCAAGCGCGATTTCTACGAAACCCTCGGCGTTGAGCGCACGGCAGATGCCGCGGCGATCAAGAGCGCCTACCGCAAGCTCGCCATGCAGTATCACCCGGACCGCAATCCGGGCGACGCGGAGGCTGAAGCCAAGTTCAAGGAAGTCGGCGAGGCCTACGCCATCCTGTCTGACGCCGACAAGCGGGCCGCCTATGACCGCATGGGCCACGCCGCCTTCCAGAATGGCGGCGGCGGTGCGGGCGGTCCGTTCGGCCCGGGCGGATTTGGCGGTGCCGCTGATTTTGCTGACATTTTCGAGCAGGTCTTTGGCGATGCCTTTGCCGGACGCGGCGGCGGGCGCCGCCGTAGCGGTCCGGCGCGCGGCTCGGACCTGCGCTATGACATGGAAATCTCGCTGGAAGAGGCGTTCAACGGCAAGGATGCCACCATCCGCGTGCCGACGACCGTCTCGTGCGGGCGCTGTGACGGTGCAGGCGCTGAACCCGGCTCCAAGATCATCACCTGCGAGACCTGTAACGGGGCTGGGCGCATCCGGCGCACGCAGGGCTTCTTCACGATGGAGCAGACCTGCCCGACCTGTGGCGGGCGCGGACAGTATGTCGAGACACCATGTCAGGAGTGCGACGGGGTTGGCCGCGTCCGCAAGAACCGCGAGCTTCAGGTCCAGATTCCGCCCGGCGTCGAGGACGGCATGCGCATCCGCCTTGCCGGCGAAGGCGAAGCGGGCGGGCGCGGTGGCCCGCCGGGCGATCTCTACATCTTCATCTCCGTCAAGCCGCACGACATTTTCGAGCGCGATGGCCCCAATCTCTATTGCCGGGCGACCGTGCCCATGGTGACCGCTGCGCTGGGCGGCGAGATACAGGCGCCGACCATTGAAGGTGGCCGCGCCGAGATGCATATCCCCGCAGGCTCCCAGACCGGACGGCGCATGCGCCTCAAAGGCAAGGGCATGGCACGCCTGAAAGGCGGCGGCGCGCGCGGCGACATGTTCGTCGAACTGTTCGTGGAAACGCCGCGCAATCTTTCAGATCGCCAGAAAGAGCTCCTCAAGGAATTCTGCGAGCTTTCCGGTGATGGCTGCAATCCCGATAGCGACGGCTTCTTCAAGAAGGTCAAGCGCTTCTGGGATGATGTGCGCGGAGAGGATGAAGCGCGTCCCGGCGCCTGATCAATCTTCCCTGGCGTTCACCGCCTGCTAACCGAATTGGCCGCCAATGCGGCGTTTGAGGCGGGCAGGAGTGCAGGACGTGAACACGGAACCGGGAAAAGTGCTGAAAATCGCAGTGCTCGGGGCTTCCGGGCGGCTGGGCCGTCTTCTGATGGCGGAAATCATCCGGCGTCCGGATCTCGAACTTGTGGCCGGTGTTGTCCGCCACGATTCAGTCATGCTCGGCGCTGACCTCGGTGAACTGGCAGACACCTCGGCGACGGGTATCGAGGCTAGCGTCTCCATGCGCGATGCCGCCGACGCTGCCGACATCGTCATTGATGTGTCCGCGCCGTCTGCCTCGATGGCCTTTGCGCGCCAGATCAGCGAGCGGGGCGGCCCGCCTCTGGTCTGTGGTGTGACGGGGCTGGATTCCGAACAGATGGCCGCTCTGAAAGAGGCCTCACGCACCACGCCGGTCCTTTATGCGCGCAATTTCTCGCTCGGTGCCGCCGTCATGGGCTGGCTGGCGGGCGAAGCCGCGCGCCTTTTGCCGTCTGAACAGTTCGATATCGAGATCGTGGAAACCCACCACCGCCGCAAGGCCGATGCGCCGTCAGGCACGGCGCTCGCGATTGGCGAAGCCGCTGCGGCTGCGCGCGGGCTGGATCTGGACGCACATGCCATTTTCGAGCGTCCCCGGCAGGGCAGCGCGCGCCCCGTGGGCGCGATAGGCTTTTCCGCCGTCCGGGGCGGCGGCAGTATTGGCGAGCACTCTGCCCTTTATCTTGGCGCGTTCGAGGAACTTGAAATCCGCCACCGGGCGAATGACCGCTTCATCTTCGCGCGCGGCGCGCTGGAAGCGGGCAAATGGCTGCATGGCCGTGAGCCCGGCCTTTACGGCATACAGGACGTTCTTGGGCTGACACGGTAGGCAACCAGAGACCGGGGCAGGCCCGTCGGTGTTGAGCGAAAGGCGGCCTCAGTGCGCCTTGCCCCAGGTGGGTGCAGCCTTCGCCTCCACCACCAGCGGGACCGACAGGCTGACAGCGGGTAGCGCCGCCTCGCCCATCACCGATTGCACCAGCGGGATCAGCGCGTCCGCCTCGTTTTCCGGGCATTCGAAGACCAGCTCGTCATGCACCTGCAACAGCATGCGGGCTTTCAGCCCGGCCCCTGCAATGGCGTCATCCATGCGTACCATGGCGCGCCGGATGATATCGGCGGCTGCGCCCTGTATCGGCGCATTGATCGCCTGACGCTCGGCAAACTGGCGCATGGCCGGGTTCTTGTCCTTGATGCCGGGGAAGAGGCAGCGCCCGCCAGATCGGACGAGGGTCGTGTAGGGGA
>NZ_JBQLZR010000042.1:0-1043 GCF_052168375.1 Glycocaulis sp. | reverse complement strand
GACTGGCGAACAGCGTTCGTTCCAAACGGTTCAAATTTCAAACTGAGACACTACCTGCCCGCGTTCAGCGGAAAAGGTTCACAAGCCCGTCAGGCTGCCATTGCCCTTGCTGCGGCGGACAGTTCTCTGCTCCGCACTGGCTGTCGCAGTAGACATATATCGTCTCCGGCTCCAGCCCCCACGGGTCTGTGAAGGTGACGGGATCGTTGCCGACATAGGCGTAGAGGTTGAGGCCGCCCTGCTGGCCTATCGGGTCGGTCTGCATGGTGAGCCGGACCAAACATCGATCCGGCTGATCGATGCCCCGGCGAACGTCCTATACGGGAATTTTGGACCCGGCCCAAAATAGTAGTAGAAGCCAATGTTAAGTTATCTCTGTCTGACCCGTCCCGCCCGCAGATGCATCAGCGTCGACGACGGGCATGCGTCCGGCCAGTCAATGCGGGTGCGCCGGCCCGAAGCATCGTATTGATAGCTCACCGTGCCTTGCGGGGTCACGGCAGCAAGGTTCCGACCGAGAGCGTCAAGGCCGTCGTGTGCCCGAGGGCTTAAAATAGGCTGCAAAAGCTACCGTTAGAACAGACAAGAACAAAAGCGCGATAAGAGACCATTCATCTAATACGCCTTCAATAACATACATATAAATCATTCTGCCCATCAAAATTAATAAAGCAAAAAAAATTATAATGCGAAGAGTGATTTTTGCATATTCCATTTTTATTACCCTTGCGGACATTGCTTGTTTTGAGGAGCCATGATGTCGAACGCCCCCCGTGCGATATCAATCCCCGCACCAGCGGACGCTGCCAATGTCGAACGTTGATTTTCCATCTGGCTTTGCAGCGTTCGGGAAAACAGCACGCGCCCCCGAATGAGGGAACGACCGACCAATTGGCCAACGCCGCCGCCCATCGCACCAGAGATTGGCCCGGTAATCGCATTTTGATAATTGGATGGATCGTCCCAACCCAGCCCAAAACCATGGAATACGCCCGAAGCCGTATGAAGCCCTACGCCGGCGAAAGCTACAGCCGCGCCAGCAC
>NZ_JBQLZR010000041.1:0-1768 GCF_052168375.1 Glycocaulis sp. | reverse complement strand
CGCGAAATCCGCGGCCCTTGTGGCGTCCGCTTCCGAAGGCGCCGTCACATCGTTTCCGTTTGCCAAACGCTAGATCAGGGCCCGGAACAGACGCATCGCATCGATAAACGTGCCGCCGCCCCCCGCCATACGGACAATGCCGTCTCCGGGCACACGTCCGGCCAGCGACATGAGGCGAGCGGGATTGCCCGCCATTCGCGCAAGGAGCGCCCGCCCCGCGAACCGGGCCGCAAGCGACTGGGCCTGAAGCGCAGGCGGGCTGCGGCCCTCTACCAGTGCCCGGAAGGCGGGGTCAGCCCATTGCAGCGCGCGCCTGGCGTCTCGCCCCGGAGCGCCGACCAGCGCCAGACCCGCGCCCCGGCTGGCGGCGTGGCGTACGCGGCCCACTGGAATTGACCAGTGATCGCCAAGCCCCATCGGGCTGGCACTGCGCATGCGCAGCCCGATATCGGCCTTGGCTCCGGAAACCAGCTGCGCAAGTGCGCCTTCAAAGTCTGGCCGGGCAGCGTCATGGTGGCCGGCAATCCTGACCGCCTCCACTACGGCATGGTCGGGCGCAAGTGGCAGAACGGTTTCAAAGCAGATGGCCGCGCCCTCCTTGCGCAGTGCATGCACGAGCAAGGCAGTATCGGTCTCGAATACTGCCGAGCCGGTACGCACCTCTGCGCGTACGCCGGTACGCACCCAAGGTGCCCGCGCCAGAAGGTCAGCGCCAGCCGGGCGCGTATCAATCACCTGCCGTGCACGGAGCGAACCGCCTGACGTTTCTACTTCCACCCCACCAGCCACGGCACGCATCGAGACGACATCGACACCGCAATGCAAGGAGATGGACGGACTTGCCTCGATGGCTGCGAGCGCACTCGCAGCTATCCGCTCACCGCGCATCAGACCGTATCGCCCGTCGGAAAAAGGCCTGCCGGCACTCATGCCACGGGCACTCATCGCCCAGCGTGACCAGCTTGCATCGAACGCGGCGCGCGGACGGCCCTGTTCGTACCAGCTCCAGCTGCGCCGTCCGATCGCTGGCGCGGGCGCCTGCTCGATCAATTCAACGCGCATGCGGCGATGACTGGAAAGGGCGAGGCGCTCTGCCAGTGCGAGGCCCGCGAGACCCGCTCCGATAATGAGAAGCTCCACATCGGCGCGCACGCGCATATCTCCCCTGTGTTCGGCCTTGCGTCCGGCGCCACCATCCCTGCTTTGCGGCGAGGCGGCAATCGGTGAAAACCTGTTGAGCGCCCTGTCAGTGAAGTTTACCGTCCTTTCATCGAGCGGATAGTGAAAGTCGTGTCATGGAGCTCTCACCGGAGCTGGAAGCGTGGCGTCAGAAAAGCCTTTCCTGGTGCTGGCGCAATCACGAGATCGCCTACTGGAAGGGCGGCGACTGGCAGGACGAGGCGAGACCCGCCCTCCTGCTCATCCACGGCTTTCCAACCGCGTCCTGGGACTGGCACGGCCTATGGGACGCGCTAGGCCAGCGCTTTCGTCTTCTGGCCATCGACATGATCGGCTTCGGATTTTCTGCCAAACCGCCGGGCCATACCTATTCGATCAAGGATCAGGCCGACCTGATCGCCGCCTTGTGCGCCGATCTGGAAGTGGATGAGACGCATATCCTTGCGCACGACTATGGCGACACTGTCGCGCAGGAATTGCTGGCCCGGCACAATGGCGGTGAAGGTTCGACGCCGCGCCTTCTGTCGACGGTATTCCTGAATGGCGGCCTCTTTCCCGAGACGCATCACGCCACCTTCAACCAGCGTCT
>NZ_JBQLZR010000040.1:0-2557 GCF_052168375.1 Glycocaulis sp. | reverse complement strand
CGTCTTGTTCGGGCTGGCAGCCGGAAGCAGTTTGGGCCCGCCGAGCCAGGTTCCAGCCAAGTACGCAAAAGTATCCGCCGACCAGACAACCCCGAGCAGAAAAATGACCGCCGCAAGCCCGTCCTCGCCATTGCGAAGGCCCACGAGAACGCTCGCGGCGCTGGCGACATAGATGACACCCAGCGGTGCCTCGAACGCCCGTCCGCGCTTTCGCCGGTCTAGAAAGGCCGCCAGCGCGCCGGACATAATCCAGACAGCCGTCCACACCCATTCACCGCCTGCCGCCAGAAGCACTGCGCCGACGGCAGTGCCGGTGGCTATCGAGAACGCGCGCGGCGGGGCGTCCCTGTCAGACATGCGCACCCATTCCCACGCCATGGCGGCGGCAAAGGCGGCAACGAAGATCGCAAACGGATATCCACCCAGCCAGACAAGGCCCAGCGCCAGCGGCGCCAGCACGAGCGCGGAGGCAAGCCGGCGCAGGAAGACAGGATCGCGCGGCCCCGGAAGGCGGGAGAGCAGGCTCATGGGCGGCCGCCGAAGCGGCGATGGCGCGACTGATAGATCGCGATGGCCTCTTTCATATGCTCGATGGTGAAGTCCGGCCAAAGCACATCGAGAAACACCAGCTCCGCGTAAGCACCCTGCCAGAGCAGGAAGTTCGAAATCCGCATCTCGCCGCTTGTGCGGATGATAAGGTCGGGATCCGGCAGGCCGCTTGTATCCAGACGCGCCGCGAACGCCTTTTCATCCACCTTGCCGTCAAAGGCGCCGGAGGCGGCCTCTTCAAGAAGCGCTCGGACCGCACGGACGATCTCGTCGCGTGCGCCGTAATTGAAGGCAATGTTCAGATTGAACTGGGTGTTGGCAGCGGTGCGCGATTCCGCGCGGTCGATAATGTCGCCGATGTCACGGGAGAGGCCAGCACGGCTGCCAAGAATCCGGATGCGCACGCCATTGCGCGCCAGGTCGTCGAGGTCGGCATCCACGAACTGCTTGAGCAGGTCAAACAGCGTGTTGACCTCTTCGCTGGAGCGCCGCCAGTTCTCGGTTGAAAATCCGAACAGGGTCAGATGCGTGACCCCAAGCTCGCCAGCCCCGCGCACCAAAGCACGCACCGCCTCAACGCCCTGCCGGTGCCCCATGGCACGCGGCAGACCGCGAGCGGCTGCCCAGCGCCCATTTCCGTCCATGATGACGGCTATGTGGCGCGGCAGGGATTCCGGGCCGCCGGGATCGGCTGACATGGCGAACAGTCCTCCCCGGACCTGTCAGTCTGCGAACAGGAAATCAGACCTGTGTAATCTCGTCCTGCTTGGTTTTCAGCAACTCGTCGATGGACGCGATATTGCTGTCCGTCGCCTTCTGGACCTGATCGGAATAGCGCTTGTGCTCATCCTCACTGATCAGATTGTCCTTTTCGGCACGCTTGAGCGCTTCCATGCCATCGCGGCGGACATTGCGCACGGCAACACGGGCCTGCTCGGCATAGGTGCCGGCGGTCTTGGCCAGCTCGGCGCGGCGTTCCTCGTTCAGCGGCGGGATCGGAATGCGGATCAGCGTGCCTTCGACGACCGGGTTCAGACCCAGCGAGGAATTGCGGATCGCCTTGTCGACAGCGGGAGCGAGATTCTTGTCCCACACCTGGACAGACAGCATGCGCGGCTCTGGCACCGAAACCGTGCCGACCTGCGTGATCGGCGTCGGGCTGCCGTAGGCGTCCACCTTGATGGGATCGAGAAGCGCAGTGCTTGCACGCCCGGTCCGCAGGCCGCCAAACTCCTTCTTCAGGGCTTCGACCGCGCCATCCATGCGGCGCTGAATATCCTTCAGGTCAAAATCGCCAGCCTTGCTCATACTGTCCTCACTTCTTTATGGCCGGCCGGGGTCCGACGACGGTGCACACGCCCCGTCCGTCGAGCACATCGGCAAGGCCGTTTGTACGGTGAATATCGAACACCACGATCGGTATCTGGTTATCGCGCATCAGCGTGACCGCCGAGGCGTCCATCACTTTGAGATCGCGGGCAATCACGTCGAGATAATCCAGCTGGTCGTAGCGTTCCGCGTTCGGATCCTTCTTCGGGTCCGCCGAATAGACGCCGTCCACCTGTGTGCCCTTGAAAAGGGCGTCACAGCCCATCTCGGCAGCGCGCAGGGCTGCCGCCGTGTCGGTCGTGAAGAAGGGATTGCCGGTGCCGGCAGCGAAAATCACGACCCGCCCCTTTTCCATATGCCGCACAGCGCGGCGGCGGATATAGGGTTCACACACGGTAGTCATGGGAATGGCGGACTGTACGCGGGTCTGGACGCCCCGGCGCTCCAGCGCCGTCTGCATGGCCAGCGCGTTCATCACCGTCGCCAGCATGCCCATATAGTCGGCTGCCGCCCGGTCCATCCCCTTGGCGGCTGCCTGGAGGCCGCGGAAGATGTTTCCGCCGCCGATCACCAGACACATCTCGTATCCGGCCCGGACCGCAGCGCCGACCTCGTCAGCGATGCGCTCGGCGGTGTTCATGTCGATCCCGTAAGCCTGATCGCCCATAAGCGCTTCGCC
>NZ_JBQLZR010000039.1:0-6579 GCF_052168375.1 Glycocaulis sp. | reverse complement strand
CCGTCACGACACCCAGATCAAGCGCGGCACCGGTCACGCCATAGAAGGCGTTAGGGTCCTGCGAGCCGGTCCGGACGCGGTTGGTACCGTAGAAGACCGGCACGATGACGTGATCGCTGTCGGCGCCTGCATCGGGATCACGCGTCAGCGCCTCTTCCTCCTCGCGGGCAATACGGCCCATCAGGACAGCCAGTTCTGCGCGCGCCGCCTCAAGGCTGTCCGGCGCATCGGCCTCGTTTGCTGCGGTCTCGATGAATACCGAGGTCTCCACGAGCAGGAGGAAGTCCCGCGCCCTTTCTGCGCCAGCCTCCACCAGCAGCGCATCGGCCTCATCGAGAATCTCGCGAGCCAGATCGAAACGCTCCTGCGCCGCTTCCAGGCGCGCCTGGGCGATGAAGCCGGAAACCCAGGACCCATCAGCTGTCGCTTCCAGGGCAATAAGCCTGCGGGCTTCGGCAAAGGCCGCCCGAGCACGTTCCACCTCACCGCATTCGCCATGCCATTGTCCCAGCTCCAGCTGGAAGGCGATCAGCTCTGACGCGGTCAGGTCGAGTGATGCAGCATCAATTGCTTCAAGCCGATCCGGATCAAGGTCACACGATTGCGCCAGCGCGGGCGATTGCCAGAACAGCGACGCGGCGCCCAGAAGGGCAAGTCCGACGGGTTTCAACGACACCGGCAACCTCCTGTAACGGCGGGCTCGAATACCGGGCAAGTCTGCGTCACCGCCATCAGGCTGTCGAGGCGAATGGAGCCTTCCGGCCACTTTTCCGCCTTGCCTGTCCGTGATTGTCAGCCAGTTATACTGGCGGGTGTTTGCCAGCGCGCGCGTGTCACGCAATCATGCAGGCGAGCGCCGGAATCTGAGGGGAGTGAGGGTGTTATGGACCACAAGCGGGTACGGGCCTTTCTGGCCGCACTTGGCCTTCTGACTGCACCTGGCGCCTTCGCGCAGGAAGCCGAACGCTTCGCTCCCTCCATCACCGAACCTGCCATACGTGATCTGATCGCAAGTGCCGAAGCCATCGATATGGAGCAGGATCCGGCTGGCGCCCGAACAGCCTGGCAGGCTGTTTTCGATGCTGCAGACGCAGCCGGGACACTGGAGCCAGCCGACCGGGCGTCGATCCTCAATCAGCTAGGATCGGCGATCTTCTACGCGGGCGGACGCGAAGAGGCGCTTGGCTATTTTCAGGACGCTTCAGCCATCTTTGCGCAGGCTGGACCGCAATACCGGACACCGCTTGAAGAATCGCTTGGCAATGCCGCCTCGATTCTTGGCAGTCTGGGACGCCTCGACGAGGCAGAGGCGGTCCACAGGCAGGTATTGGATATCCGCCGCGAGCTATACCCGGAGAACCATGTCCAGGTAGCGCGTTCCTATTTCGAGCTGGGTGTCATTCTGAACGCACGCGGCGATATTGACGGCGCACGGGAGCTGGTCGAGCGCTCGCTTGCCATCCGCGAGGCGGTTCTGGAGGAAGGCCATCCCCACATCCAGATGACCAAGGTCAGCCTTGCCGCGATCCTGATCCGCGCCTTCCGGTTTGCCGATGCTGCCGCGCTGTCCCGTGAGGCCTCCGAAACGCTCGAAGCGACCTTGCCGGCAGGCCATCCCTTTATCGGTTTTGCCAGGTCCAGCTATGCCGGCGCCCTCAATGCTGCCGGGCGCTACGAGGCAGCAGAGCCCTTGCTTCGCGCCATCGTTGAGGAACGCCGGGCCAGCCTTGGCGACGCTCACCCGCAAGTCGCGGACACGCTCAATAATCTGGGTGTGTCGCTCTACGGACAGGGCCGTGCCGCCGAAGCCCGCCCGCTTTTCATCGCGGCGCGCGACATCTATCGCGCCACGGCCAGTGATGCCTCGGTGGAGGCCGCGCGCATGCAGATGAATGCCGGCGATACAGCCTTTGCAGCCGGTGATTACGAGGCCGCACGCGCCGAGTGGCTGGACGTGCTCTCGGTCTTCGATGCGTCAGGCGCAACCGGCCCGGACCGGATCCGGGTTCTTGCCGAGCTGGCCGCGCTAGAAGCGCTGGCAGGCAATGCCCAGGCTGCGCGGCAGTATCATGACGAGGCGGCGGAACTGTCCAGGAGCCTCCTGCCCGAGGGTCATGCTAGGCGCCACGAACTGGCGATCGACGAAGCGTGGATCGCATCGCTTTCAGACGCTCCGGCAGGGGAAATCCCGCAAGAACTCGACAATGCGGTGACCGCGCTCGCAGCCGATCTGTCGCTGTCCGATATCGATAGTGCCCGCGAGCTTGCCCGCGAACGGCAACGCGCCTTCCGGCGGGCGCTTGATGTTGCCTATGCTGCAGGCGACGCGAGCTCTGCCTTGCGCTACTTGCAGCTTGTCCATGCGACCCACATGGCCCTCGCCGCCGAGGCGAGCGCCCTGCGCGCCGATACCGCAAGCGCGGAAAGCGCCAGCGCACTTCGGGCGCGGCAGGATGACTGGCGTGCCCTGCGCCTTGCCGAAAACGCCTATATCCGTGCCCGGACCGAGACCAGCGGCGAGGCAGACCTCGCCTCGGCCCGCACCGCCTACGAGGAAGCGCGCGCCCGGCTTGACAGCTCACAATCAGCAAGCGGACCTTCAGCCGGATATGAGACTGAACCCGCAGAGGCACTGCGCGCCGCCCTTGGTGACAACGAGACCGTGATTGCCTTTGCCTTCACCGAAGGTGGCGGTGTTGCCATGCGGCTGAGCCGTGACACCATCGTCATGGACAGGCTTGCCATCACAAGCGAGGAAGCGAGCGAAGCCGTAACCCGTCTTCGCGCCAGCCTTGAGGCCGGCAGTGCAGCCCAGGCCTTGCGCCCCTTCCCGGCAGACGATGCGCACGCGCTCTATGCCGGTGTGTTCACACCGCAGATGAGAGACGGCCTGCAGCCGGGCACGACGCTCGCCATTCTGGCCGACGGCGCCTATCAGGCCATCCCGTTTCCCGTGCTGTTGTCGGCAGAGGTCAGCGATCCGATGACCACGCCGGAAGATTACCGCGCAGCGCCCTGGCTGATCCGCGATCATGGCGTGACGACGCTTGCCGCCTTTTCCACCCTGACCCGTCGCGAGAGTGCGGATGGGGCGCGCGAACCTTTCCTGATCGGGTTTGGCGCACCGGTTTTCTCCGGTTCCGACGAGAGCGAGCCTATGTTGCTCGCCTCGGTGCTGCGCAGCAGTGGCGAGGAACAATTGCGGGCGCTGTCCTCGCTATCGCCCCTGCCGGGTGCCCGTGCAGAACTCGCCGAGCTCGCCGCCATCTTCGGCGAAGGCCGCGCAGATGTCCGCCTCGGCCTTTGGGCGACGGAAACCGCCGTCAAACGCGCCGATCTCTCGCGGGCCAGCATGCTGGTCTTTGCCACGCACGGCCTTTTGCCCGGCGAGCTGGAGACCGTGCACGAACCCGCGCTCGCCTTCACGCCGCCCGATCTGCCCGGCGAGGGTGATGACGGCCTTCTCACCGCCTCTGAAATCGCGCAGCTGAACCTCAATGCGGACTGGGTCGTCCTGTCGGCCTGCAACACGTTTGCCGCAGGCGGGTCCGCCCGCGCGCCCGACCGTCTGGCGCAGGCCTTCCTCTATGCCGGAGCGCGAAGCCTTCTGGTCTCACACTGGACGGTGCGTGACGACGCGGCTGCAGCCCTGACCGCAGGAACGGCAAGACGCGCGCTGGCTGGCGCCACCCGCCCGGAAGCCTTCCGCGAAAGCGTGCTGGCACTGATGCAGGACGAGACGGTGGAGGGCGGTGCCCATCCGGGCGTCTGGGGTCCGTTCGCCCTGATCGGTCAGTAGGCCCGATGTCAGTTGGTGATCAGATAGTACGGGACCTGCCCGCCGGTGAGATTGACGATCTCGATGGTGAAGGGCTCCGACCAGACCGGCACCCACTGGCAGCTGACCGGAGCCGTGGTAACGACCGCCTCGCACACCGCATCTCCGCCTTCGCGGCGGATCGACAGGCGCAGCGTACCTGCACCGCGCGCCTGCAAGGACACGCGGGCCGTTCGGCCAGAATGAAAGCTGTCGCGCAAGAAGGCCGCTTCGCCGGCACCGACGATGCCGTTGCGGTAGGCAGGACCGGCAATCCGCCCGCGCGTGGGCGGGATAGTCTCACCCAGCTCTGCGGCGCGCGCCTGCCAGCGCACAGCCAGATCAGGCTCGCCTTCGCCCGGCTCGGCGCCGCTGGCCTCCAGCAGGGTAGCCGCGGCGAGAAGCGCCTGACCATCACCCGCTGCTTCAGCCCGCAGGCCCATATCCAGTGCGGCGAGTATCTGCCCGTCCGGCTCGGCCACGCTGGCCAGCGCGGGTACCGGCTCATGACTGGCACAGGCCGAAAAGCCAATCGCCATCAGGGTCAGACCCGAAAGGGTGGAAGCGCGCATCGCCATTACGGAGACCTTCATCCATGAGCGTTTCGGCGAGTTTAACCCCAAGCCGCACCGCTCCGAAAGGCTTTCGCCCCGGCGTGCTGCGATCAACTTTCGCACGCCTCGCAGCGCTCATCGCCATGCTGGTGAGTCTCGCTGCGACAATCGTCTTCCTGATCGCCTATTTCGCCTTCGCCTTTGTCTCCGACCAGACCTTGCGCCAGCTCGTCGATACCGACGCAGCCGGCCTTGTGGACATCTACTCCATTGAAGGCGAGGCCGGGCTGACACGCTCCTTGCAGGACCGGTTGGCCTTGCGTCCGCTGGAAGGCGAAGGGCCGGTCTATCTTCTGGCAGACCCGGACGGCGAACGGCTCGCAGGCAATATCGATACCTGGCCGGACGCGTTTGCGCTGGACGCCAGCTGGGTGAGCGGCGAGTTCACCGTGGACGGCGCCACCCTGCCCTTGCTGGGCCGGGCCTTCCTGATGCCGCAGGACTATCGCCTGTTTGTTGGCCGCTCGACGACGAGCCAGGCCGAGGCGCTCTCCCGCCTGCGCACCATCTTCGCAGCAGGATTTATCATCACGCTAACGCTCGGCATTGCTGCCGGACTGGTGGCGGCCGGATGGATCATGGCCCGGGTCGAAAAGCTCAACCGCACCTGCCAGTCTGTACGTGACGGCGCCATCGACCAGCGTGCACCTGGCGCAGAAGCGGCCGACGAATTCGGTCTGCTTTCGCGCAATATCAACGCCATGCTCGACCGGATCGAGCGCCTGATCAGTGCCCAGCGCGACGTGTCCGACCTCACCGCCCACGAATTGCGCACGCCGCTGGTGCGCATCGACCGTACGCTGGCGGATGCCTCATCGGACCCGGAGCGTATCGAGCAGGCCCGTGAACAGCTCGCCGAACTGGGCGAGCTTATCAACTCCCTGATGGATATTTCCGCCATCAGCGCGGAGATCGGCGATACGCGCGGTCTTGAAATGCTGGACCTGGCCGCGCTCGCCCGGTCGGTTACGCCGCTCTATGCCGATGTCGCCGCCGAAAAAGGCGCGACCGTCAGGCTGGAGGCACCCCGACCGGTAATGATGCGCGGCAGTCCGGCCCAGCTTGGCCGGCTGATCGCGAACCTGCTCGACAATGCGGTGAAATTCCTGCCGGAGGGCGGCGAAGTGAAGGTCATCGTGC
This sequence comes from Glycocaulis sp., assembly GCF_052168375.1. Lineage (NCBI taxonomy): Bacteria > Pseudomonadati > Pseudomonadota > Alphaproteobacteria > Maricaulales > Maricaulaceae > Glycocaulis > Glycocaulis sp. The sequence continues at coordinate 1,008 of NZ_JBQLZR010000039.1, read as the reverse complement.
GCGATGGCCCCGTCCTCATCGTGGAGGATAACGGCCCTGGCGTTCCCGCAGACTGGCGCGAGCGCGTCTTCATGCGCTTTGCCCGCATCAGCCATGGCGGCCCGCGCGGGCATGGCCTTGGCCTCTCCTTCGTCCATGCTGTCGTGCGCCGTCACGGCCTCACCGTCGATGTCGAAGATGCAAGGCCGGGTGCCGCCCGGCCGGGCGCACGTTTCATCGTACGCCCGGCAGGTGGCGAAAAGGCCTAGGCCACGACCTCATCCTTCAGCGTTCGCGCAGCCAAGAAGAAGGCGATGGAGGCAATGCCGCCCACACCGCCAAATGTCACCATGGACCAGCGAATGCCTTCTGCCGCGTCCATGGACTGGGCAAACAGGTCGCTGAACACACCGACCAGAAGCGGGCCAAGCCCCAGGCCAACAAGATTGATCACGAAGAGCAGCACTGCTGCAGCCGTCGCCCGCGTTTGCGGGTGGACGAGGCTCTGCGCGCTGGCGAAAATCGGCCCGTACCAGACCGCACCGGCGAAGATCGGAACCGCCAGTATAGCAAAGGACAGGGCCACATTGTCGACCAGCATGGCCGCGATGAAGGGGATCACCGTGACAAGGCCGGCAATTGCCGGAACCGTGGCATAGCCGGCAACATTCTTGCGCGCCGCCCGGTCGGCCAGCACACCGCCCAGATACGTGCCCGCCGCGCCGCAAATGCCGATGATGAGGCCGAGCGCCGTGCCGAGAAAGCCAATGGGTCCGAAATTGACGCCGATGGCCTCGTTGACCATCGCCGACATCATGCCGAGCCCTTCTGCGTGGTTTCGCAGATAGAACGAACCGTAGAACGCGATATGGCCGTAACCGACCATCGCGCTCAGGGCTGCACCGATGGAAATCCACCAGAAGGATTTCTTGGACTTCAGCTCCCGGATCGCATCGGCAAAGCTCGGCCCCTTCACGGGTACCACTTTCTTTGCGATGTCCCGGCGTGGCTCAGGCAGCGTCAGGAAGG
>NZ_JBQLZR010000038.1:0-2846 GCF_052168375.1 Glycocaulis sp. | reverse complement strand
GATGCGTTCGGAGAAGGCGCCTTCCGCAGAGAAGATCAGCCGGTAGGCGGCGCGCAGATCGTGGATCAGGTCACGCGAAAAGCCCCGCCGTTTGAGGCCAACCAGGTTGAGGCCCGCGAGATAGCCGTGATTGTCCACCATGCCATAGGGAATGACGTCGCCGGTTACCGGAGCACCGCCACCGATGAAGGCATAGCGGCCGATCCTGCATTTCTGGTGGATCGCCGAAAGGCCGCCCATGATGACATAATCGCCGATCACGACTTCGCCGCCGAGCGTCGCATTATTGGCGAACACGACATTGTCTCCGACGATGCAGTCATGGCCGACATGCGCCCCGACCATGAAATACCCGCCATTGCCGACTTTCGTTGTGCCGCGCGCCGTTTCAGTGCCCAGATGCATGGTGACATGCTCTCGCAAGGTGTTGCGATCACCGATCACGAGATTCACATCCCCGCCCTTGTACTTGAAGTCCTGCGGCGGAGAACCGAGCGCGGCAAAGGGATGGACCACGCACTCGCGCCCCAGTTCAGTGCGGTTAAGGATGCTGACATGCGAGATCAGGCGCGTGCGGTCACCGATCTGAACATCCGGCCCGACATGGCAGAACGGCCCGATTTCCACCCCTTCGCCAAGGCGGGCCTTGGGGTCGACTATCGCACTTGGGTGAATGGTCGTGGTCACTGCGGGTCTCCTGCGGCCTGACGTTGGGCAGAGGTAGCTGAAAACTCGGCTTCAGCGACCCTGACACCATTGACCAGCGCTTCACCTTCAAAGCGGAACAGACCGCGCCGGTTGGCCACGACGCGTACGGGCATTTCCAGCACATCGCCTGGCCGCACTGGCTTGCGAAAGCGCGCCCGGTCCACACCGATGAAAAGGATCAGCGTATTGGCGATGTCGGCCTGCAAGGTCTTTGACATGAGGAGCGCGCCGGTCTGGGCGAGAGCCTCGATCATCAAGACGCCGGGCATGACCGGGTTCTCTGGAAAGTGCCCCTGAAAATAGGGCTCACCTGCCGACACGCATTTGATGCCGACAATGGACTCCCCCTCGACATAGCTGTGCGCGCGGTCGACGAGAAGAAACGGGAAGCGGTGTGGAAGCCGGGCGAGGATCTCATCCGGACCGATCATGATGCCTGCGTCTGTCATTCAGCCCCCTGTCGCGGAGCGTCAATCGCCCTGCGGTTCCTGTTTGCCTTCTGTCCTGCCCCGCTTTTTCGGCGCTGCAAGGCGTTTGAGCACGGCCAGCTCACGCAGCCAGCTGCGTATCGGCTGGGCTGGCTGGCCCGCCCAGGTCTCCCCTGCGGGTACATCCCAGGCTGGCGAAGCGTTGGCCGCGAGCCTGGCGCCTTCGCCGATATTGACGTGGTCCACCACGCCGACCCGGCCACCGAACTGCGAGCCCCTGCCGATCTTCACACTGCCCGATATGCCCGCAAATGCGGCCATCAGAGTGTGCTCACCGACATCCACATTATGCGCAATATGGCAGAGATTATCGAGCTTTACGCCGTCGCGCAGAAGCGTATCGCCAAACATGCCGCGATCAATCGTGCAATTGGCACCCAGGCGCACATTGTCGCCTAGCACCACGCGGCCGAAATGCGGTAATTCGACAAGCCCTGCCGGCCCTGGAGCCAGGCCAAAGCCTGCCTCACCGATGACGGAACCCGGCCCGATGCGGCAGCCCCGCCCAAGCTTTGCAAAATTCACAACCGCGCAGGCCGCTATATGGGATCTGTCGCCGATCTCGACCCCATGACCGATAACGGCATTGGGACCAAGGACACACTGACTGCCAATGACAGCGTCAGCTCCAATGCAGACACCCGGCGACAGGACGGCATCGCTGGCGATGCGGGCCGTTGGGTGAATGGCAGTGTCCTGAAGATCAGAGCGCGGCCGCACGAGCCCGGCCGCAATGATTGCGAACGCCGCCTTCGGATGAGTATGGCGAATGAAGGCTCCGCCTGAGCCAAGGCGCTCAGAGCCGAGAGCCGCCTCATTGCCGATGACGATGCCGTCGTGACCCTGAAGGCTTTCGGGAAAGACGTCCCCGCCCACAAAGACAAGAGCACCCGGACGGGGTGCTTCTGCCGAGGCAACATCGTTGACCGTACAGTCAGGATTGCCGGAAAGCTCGGCGTCGAGCTCTCCGGCAATATCTCTGGCACTACGCGGCGCGTCGAGGCGATAGAACCGGGTGTCGGTAGCCACCGGACAGCCGGACTATTGCTGCTGGCCGTCGCCTTCCGGCGCACGTACCCGCGTGACGGGCGTGGTCTGGATGCGCTGGTTCAGACGCTCGATGACGGTAGCCGTGACATCCACGCTGTCGGCCGCGTAAACGACTTGCGAACGGTCAAGCAGGATCGAGGCGTTACGCTCGGTCACAAGCTCCTGAAGAACGGTTTGCAGGGTTTGCAGCACCGGTTGCAGAGCCTGACGCTCGGTTGCCACCAGCTCTTGCTGGCGCAGACGGCGCAGACGCTCAAGTTGCTGGGCGTTCTGCTGCAGCTGCTGGATGCGCTGCATCAGGTCCGGGCGCTGCTGGATCGCTTCCTGGCTGAGCGCAGAGGTTTCGGCCTGAAGAGCCTCGTTTTCCTGCGTCAGGGGCGCGGCAGCGGCTTCGAGTTCCGTCTGGATCTCGGTGCCGATGGTTTGCAGCTGAGCGGCGATGTGCTGGCCGACTTGGCTTTCGGTGAGGATGGTCTCCTCGTTGATGACCAGCACGCTTTGCGCTTGCGCAACGCTGACGGCGCCCAGTGCCAGCACGATGCCGGCAAAGAAGGCACGAAGACGCGAGGACATTGTCCGGCGATCTTGGAAAGTCATGTT
>NZ_JBQLZR010000037.1:0-1314 GCF_052168375.1 Glycocaulis sp. | reverse complement strand
GCCAAGGCGCTCTCGCTCTATCTGGTCATGGCGATCGGCTTCAAGGGCGGGGCGGAAATGGCCGCCGGGGAGCTCAGCTGGACGGTCGGCGGGGCCATCCTGTCTGGCATTGTGCTCTCCGCGCTCCTGCCGGTGCTGGGCTTTGGCCTGCTGATGCTGACGACGAAGGTCGGGCGCATTGATGCAGCTGCCATTGCCGCCCATTACGGCTCGATTTCCATCGTTACCTTCATTGCCGCCAGCGATGCTGCAAGGTTTCTGCAAATCCCCGGTGAAGGCTTCATGGTGGCTGTCGCTGCGGCCATGGAAGCGCCGGCCATCATCACCGCGCTGATCCTTGCCGGCACTGCGGCGCGCGCCACGAAGGGTGCTTCGGCGAAGCCCGAAGGGCGCATGGAGGTGCTGAAGGAAATTGCGGTGAATGGTTCGATCGTGCTGCTGATCGGGGCCTTCTTCATCGGCTGGATGACAGGGCCGCGCGGCATGGAGGCGGTTTCGCCCTTCTTCAACGACATTTTCCGCGGCGTGCTCTGCCTCTTCCTGCTGGACATGGGGCTGGTTGCGGGGCGGGGCCTGCTTCGCAACTGGCGCGTCCTGCGTCCCGGCGTCATCGGCTTTGGCCTTTACATGCCGCTTATCGGCGCGCTGGCGGGGATGGGCGTCGGCCTCCTTGCCGGGCTGGATGCGGGCAGTCTGGGCCTTCTCATGACACTTGCCGCCTCGGCGAGTTACATCGCTGTGCCGGCCGCCTTGCGCCTTGCCTTGCCGGAGGCACGCCCAGCCATTTCCCTTACCCTCTCTCTCGGCATAACCTTCCCCTTCAACCTGGTGGCGGGCATTCCGCTCTATTTCTGGCTAGCCCGGCTCGTGACCGGTGCGGGAGTCTAGGCACATGCAGACCAGCCTGAAAAAACGCCTTGAGATCATCATTGAAATGCCTGCTGTGCCGCGCCTTGAAAGCGTGCTGCGCAAGGCGGGCGTGAAAGGCTGGACGGTCTTGCCGGCGAAATCCGGACAGGGGCGCAATGGCAACTGGGCGCGCGAGGGACAGATCACCGAGGCGGGGCGCATGGTGATGGTCCTGACCGTCATCGATCCCGCTGTGCTCGATACGGTTCTCGACAGCGTTTACGCACTGCTGGAACGCCAGATCGGCATTGTCATGGTGTCAGACGTACAGGTGGTGCGCGGTGACCGTTTCTAGAGGGATGCGCACCTCGCCGCTTGCGATCCCCGGTAGCGGGGACTAGACCGCCCTCATGATACCTGACCGCCTGCACGCGGGCTTTGCCCGCTTCCGTGCCGAACGCTTTG
>NZ_JBQLZR010000036.1:0-9731 GCF_052168375.1 Glycocaulis sp. | reverse complement strand
CTCGCGGTCGGGCCGTTACGCGGGGTGCGTGACCGGTTGAAGCACGTCAGCGACCCAATTCCGCCAGAGCCTGCCGCCGCCCTGCGTCATGATGTCCTGAAAGTGGAGCTGGCAGCTGAAGCCATCGCGCAGACCATGCTGGCGGCTATCGAATTGCCTGCGAGAGCGGATGGGCCAGACATGCAGGCGGCGGGCGAGGCCCTTGAACATTATGCCGCGAGCACGGGTGTGGCGGCACCGGTCGGGCAATTCAAAGAAGCCGTTTTCTCCGCGATGAAAAAAGAGTAGTGTCCGCGCCCCGCACGCCGGACATGGAAGGCCGGTAGCGGGGTATCGTCCTTGTCCACGAGTTTGCAACTGCCCGTCCGCCATGCCGGATGGAAGTTTGCAGTCACAGCGGGTTTGCGCCAGATGTTCGGTGATCTCGATGAAGATGCGCTGGTAGCCAAGCTGGCCGAACTGCGCCGCGAGCACAGGTCGCTGGATGCCGAAGTGCGTGCCGCGCAGGATTGCGGCGTCGTCGACCAGCTCAAGCTGGTGCGCCTCAAACGGCGCAAGCTGATGCTCAAGGACATGATCTTCGCGATCGAGGATCAGCTGAACCCCGACATCATCGCCTGAGGGACAGTGCGGGCAAAAGCTCGACGCAGGCCCTTCATCGCTTTAGCTTCTCCGGCAACCAACATGTCGAAGGGAGGCTAACCCCAATGCCCATCAGCTTGAAAAGCCCGTTTGCCGCCATTGCGCTGGCAAGCGCGTTCATGACCCTGCCGGTCGCGGCAGCGCCCGTCTTTGCGCAAGAGCAGGCGGAGGCCCGCCCGGTCTCGATCAATGACCTGTTCCAGTTGCGTCAGGCGGGTCAGGTAATGATCACGCCTGCAGGAAGCCAGACCGTCTTCACCGTCTCGGTTCCGCGCGATATCCGCACAGGCGAGAGCGATGGCACACCGCGCTCCCATCTCTACGTTGCCGATACGCCGGGCGCCCTGCGTGCGCTTGTCTCCGGCGAGGACAGTGTCGGCGGAACGGCGCTGCATCCGGATGGCGAGAGCGTAACCTATATCGCGCGGCGCGAAGGTGATGAGCGCCCGGCGCTTTACCGCGTGCCGCTGGCAGGCGGCGAGCCGGAACGGCTTTATCATCCCGAAACGGCGATGCAGGGCTATGTGCTGTCGTCCGATGGCGCCTACCTCTACTTCGTCGGCCGTGATCCCGACGTTCCTGACATGACGGCCCTGCGCGAGCGCGGTTTCCGCGCCAATGTGTATGAGGAAAACCAGCAGGCTTCTTGGGTCTGGCGGGTCGATCTGAACGATGAAGCCCGCGCCGCCGAGCCGCTGGACCTGGACGGCCATGCCGGTGCGATCGAGCTTTCGGCTGACGGTTCGCGCCTTGCCGTCGCGCTGGCGCCCACCCCGTCGGTCGATGACGCCATGATGGAACAGCGCTGGGTGTTCGTGAACACGCAGAACGGTGATGTCGTGGCCACGGTGGAAACGCCGGGCAAGCTTGGCATGGGGCGCTTCTCGCCGGACGGGTCGCAGTTTGCTTTCCTCGCGGGCATAAACCGCGCTGACGCCACCGCCGGAACGATCCATGTGGCTGATACGGCCACCGGCACCTACGTCCAGATTGCCGCCGATGCCGAGCAGCATATCCGCGACTTTGCGTGGAATGGCGACACGATCTTCGCGCTCGCCCATGTGCGCCAGTCGAGCGCCTGGGTCAGCTATTCACCGTCGGGTGAAGAGCTGATGCGTGAGGAGCATGCAGGCTATGTCGCCCACTCGATAAGCCTTGATGCGGCGGGCGATACGGTTGCCTTTGTCGCGGACAGCCCGGCCCACCCGCGTGATGTCTATGTTGCGGCCATGGGCGAAATTCCGGCCCGCTGGGCTGATCTCAACCCCTGGCTTGCTGACCGCACTCTGGCCGATCAGCGCGTGGTGCGCTGGACAGCGCGTGACGGTGTCGAGGTCGAGGGTGTGCTGATCACGCCGCAGGGCGAGGCGCCGGAAAATGGCTGGCCGATGATTACCGTGGTACATGGCGGCCCCGAAGCCCATGACCATAATGGCTGGCTGACCGGGTATTCGCGTCCGGGCCAGATTGGCGCGGGCGAAGGCTTTGCCATCTTCTACCCCAATTATCGCGGCTCCACCGGGCGCGGGTTTGGATTTATCGAGCTTGACCACCTCAACCCTCCCGGTGAGGAGTTCGAGGACATTGTCGATGGCGTCGGCCATCTCGCCGATGAGGGAATTATCGATGCTGCCCGCGTCGGCATTACCGGTGGTTCCTATGGCGGGTTCGCCTCGGCCTGGGGTGCGACGGTTGCCAGCGAGCATTTTGCCGCCTCGGTTCCGTTCGTGGCGCTGACCGATCTCGTGTCCTTCATGGGCAATACCGACATCCCGGTCGAGATGGTGGATGTGCACTTCATCCATTATCCGTGGGAGAACTGGGAGTGGTATTTCGAGCACTCCCCGATCATGAACGCGCACGGTTCGACGACGCCGACGCTCGTGATGCATGGTGAGGCCGACACCCGCGTGGCGCCGTCGCAGGGCTATATCCTTTACCGCTATCTCAAGATTGCCGGCGAAGCGCCGGTTCGCCTTGTCACCTATCCGGGTGAAGGCCATGGCCTGCGCAACGCGGCTGCCCAGTTCGACTATGCCCATCGGCTGATGGGCTGGATGCGTCATTACCTGCAAGGTCCGGGCGGCGAGATTCCGTCTTCCGATCTTGATTACGATGCGCTGCTGGCGACCGACTAGGCATCGCAATTACTGACGTCGCTTTGCCCGCCTCCAGAAGGTTTCAGGAGGCGGGCGGCGCGTCCGCAAAAACACGAAAAAAAGGGGAGTTGGAATGACCGAGACGGATTTGCGCGTTGACGGCAAGGTGGCCCTCATTGCCGGCGCCAGCCGAGGTATCGGCGAGGCGGCGGCGAAACGTCTGGCCCGCAACGGCGCTATCGTCATTGCGGCAAGCCGCAAGATTGCGGATTGCGAGCGTGTGGCGGCTGAAATCCGCGAGGCGGGCGGCAAGGCGCGGGCGATGACGCTGCATCTGGGCAGCGCCGAGGACCGCAAGGCTGCGCTTGAAGCCATCCGGAAGGAGGAAGGCCGTCTCGACATTCTGGTCAATAACGGCGCTACCAACCCGTATTTCGGCCCTGTAGAGGACACGCCTGAAGACGCCTTTGACAAGACGTTCGACGTCAATGTGAAGGGGCCGTTCTTCCTCTCCACAGGCGCCATCCACATGATGAAGGAGACTGGCGGCGGCGCAATCGTCAACGTGGCCTCGGTCAATGGTCTGCGTCCCGGCTTCTTCCAGGGCGTCTATTCGATCACCAAGGCCTCGGTGATCTCCATGACGCAGGTACTGGCGCAGGAAGCGGGCGGCCACAAGGTGCGGGTCAATGCGCTCTGTCCCGGCCTGACGGAAACGAAGCTCGCCAGCGCTTTGACCTCCAATCCCGGCCTTGATGACATGATGAAGCGCAATTTCTCGCTCCAGCGTGTCGGTCAGCCCGAAGACATGGCGGCAGCCATCCACTTCCTTGCCAGTGACGCCTCCAGCTACATGACCGGCCAGTGCCTTGTCGTCGATGGCGGGATCATGGGCAGAGGGCCGCTTTAGCTCGAGCGGCTTCCCCCGCCCGATCGCGGGTGAGGAAAGCCAAACTGCAGGGCACGCCAAGCCATGATCCGACTGATCGACATTTCCCCCGCCATCTGGCCCGGACTGCCCGTCTGGCCGGGCGATACGCCGGTGGATTTCCAGCGCACCTGGGATATGGGCAAGGGGTCGCCGGTCAATGTCTCGAAGCTGACGATGTCCACTCATACCGGTGCGCATGCCGATGCGCCCTTGCACTATGATGCGGCAGGCCAGGATGCGGCCGCCATGGCGCTCGATGTCTTCATCGGGCCCTGCGTGGTTATCCATTGCATGGAGGCAGGTGCATTGCTGGGCGCGGACGTGCTTGGCGCGAAGCTGGACGAAGTCTGCGCGGGTCAGGTGCCGCAGCGGGTGCTGGTGCGTACCTACACCAAGGCACCGCAGTCGGAATGGGACAGCCAGTTCACGGCCATCGAGCCGGAGGCCATCGACCTGCTCCACGCGCGCGGCGTGCGCCTGATCGGCACGGATGCGCCGTCGGTCGATCCGGAAACCTCCAAGACCATGTCGGCGCACAGGCGTGTCGCGGCCCATGACATGCGCATCATCGAGGGGCTGGTGCTCGATGATGTGGCCGAAGGTCGCTACGAGCTGATAGCCCTGCCGCTGAAGCTCGCCGGCATGGATGCTGCGCCGGTGCGTGCCGTACTGAGGACTTTGCCATGATGCAGATTGACGAGGCCCGCGCGCTTGATCGCGATGATCCGTTTGCCGATACCGCCCGGCTTTTCGATCTGCCACAAGGCGTCATCTATCTTGACGGCAACTCGCTCGGCCCACCGCCGCGCCCGGCGCTCGATGCGCTGGCAAGGGCTGCGCAGATGGAATGGGGCCATGATCTCATTGCGTCCTGGAACACGGCTGACTGGATGGGTCTGCCCCTGCGCACCGGCGCGCGCATTGCCCGCCTGATCGGCGTTGATGCGGCAAGCGTGATCGCGGGCGATTCCGTCTCTGTGAACCTCTTCAAGCTGGCTGCCGGCCTGGTCATGGGCGGGGCGAAGGGCGTTGCGGTGGAGCGGGGTGATTTTCCCACGGACGGCTATGTGATGGAGGGGCTGGCGAGGCTTTCGGGCACGCCCTTTGCCCTGATCGAGCCGGGGACAGGCGTTGCGGGCCTGCCGGACCATGTGGACGTGCTGGTCAGGAGCGCGGTGCACTACAAGACGGCGGCCAAGGTGGATATTGCCGCCGAGGAGCGTGAAGCGGCGCGCCTTGGCAAGACCATCATCTGGGACCTGTCCCACGGCGCAGGCCTGGTTGACCTGAAACTGGAGCGGGACGGCGCGAAATACGCTGTCGGGTGCGGGTACAAATATCTCAATGGCGGGCCGGGCGCTCCGGCGTTCATCTATTGCCATCGCGATGTCGTGGAGCATTTCGCGCAGCCTTTGTCGGGCTGGATGGGCCATGCCAGCCCCTTTAGCTTCAAGGACGGCTATGCGCCTGCAAAGGGCGTCACCCGCTTTGGCGCCGGCACACCGGCCATCCTGTCCATGAGCACGCTTCATGGCGCGCTGGCCGTCTTTGACGGTGTCGACATGGCAGGCGTGGAGGCCAAGGCCCGGGCGCTCGGGGATACTTTCCTTGCGGCCATTGAACCTCTAGGGCTGGCGTGCGTCTCGCCACCTTCGGCGCAGCGGGCAGGCCATGTCAGCCTCGTTCACGAGCATGGCTACGCCATCGTGCAGGCCCTCATCGCGCAAGGCGTGATCGGCGATTTCCGTGAGCCTGACATCATGCGGTTCGGCTTTGCGCCGCTTTACCTCACCCATGAAGCGGTCTTCGAGGCAGGAACGCGCCTGGTCGACATCGTGCGTTCGAGTGCCTACCGCGATGCGAGGTTTGCCAAACGCAATGCGGTGACCTGAGACGGTCGTCCGCCCGCCTTGCCAAGGCGCGGTCTTTCAAGGGAAGCTGGCTACCCGGATATTGAGCGTTCGAGGGGATTGAAGCATGGCGTGGATTATCCGTCTGGCGGCGGTTCTGTTCGGCCTTCTGGGCCTTGCCATCCTGCTCCTGTTCGGGCCGGGCGCGCTGGATGCGCGCTATTTCAGCCCGACACCGCCTGATCCTGCGCTGGAAGCCCTCTTTGATACGCCTGCCGCGCCGGTGGTGAGCGAGGACGGGCTTCAGGGCGCAGAGGATCTCGAACCCGGTCCCGACGGGCGGCTCTACACCGGACTTGCAGACGGGCGCATCATGGCCCGCGCGCCGGAAGGCGGCTGGGAAGAGATTGCCAATACCGGCGGGCGCCCTCTGGGTCTGGCGTTTTCGTCCGGCGGGACGCTGCATGTCGCCGATGCCTTGCGCGGTCTGCTCCGGCTGGATGAGGGCGAATGGACCGTCATCGACGAGCCGGGCGAGTTTCCCGCCCTTGTCTTCACCGATGACCTGACGGTTCTGGAAGACGGCACCATCATCCTCACCGACGCGTCCGGCCGCTATGGCTATGGCGAGTACATGGAGAGCTTCTGGGAGGGAGAGCGCACGGCGCGCATTCTTGCCTACAGCCCTGAAGGCACACGGCGTGTGCTGGCCGAAGATCTCGCCTTTGCCAATGGCGTTGCCCATGATCCGGTCTCGGGTGAGGTCTTCATCAACGAGACCTGGGCCGGACGGGTGCATGTGCTTGATCCGGTCAGCGGAAACCTTCGCGTGCTGATTGATGGCCTGCCCGGCTATCCCGACAATATCCATTGGGATGAGGAGGAGGGGCTCCTCTGGATCGCCATGCCGTCACGGCGCAGCGCGCAACTGGAGTTCTTCCATCCGCGCCCGCTGCTCAAGCGCCTGTTGCGCCGCTTCACCGACGTGTTCGGCGAGCCTGAATTGCCGCCGCGCCCGGTCATGGGGCTTGCCGTCAACCGGCTGGGCGAGCCGGTGCGCGTGCTCTACGGGCCGGAGGATTCCGAGCTGGGCGCAACAACAATCGTCCCGTGGCAGGGTCAGATCTGGACGGGCGGGCTCGACCGTCCGGGCGTCGATGCGTTTCCCGTACCGCCAAGGCTCGACGAGGTGCCTGCGCAATGACGCGCATCCTGATCACGGGCGGGTCTAGCGGTATCGGTCTTGCCCTCTCGCGCGCGGCGCTGGAACGCGGCTGGCAGGTGGCCTGGGTCTCGGTCGACCCGGCCGAGATCAACGCCGCGCAGGAAGGATTGCAGGCGGAATTTCCCGACGGCGTCATTGATGCGCTGTGTCTCGACCTCACCGAAAGCGATGCCGCTGACCGCATCGCCAAATGGGTGAAGAAGACCGCCACACCCGACATTCTGGTCAACAATGCCGGTATCGGCCTTTATGGCCCGTCCGCCAGTCAGGAGCCAGGGCGCGAAGCGGCCATGATCGCGCTCAATGTGAGCGCGCTGCACGCCATGGTGCGCGCGTTTCTCCCGCTTATGGAGAAAAAGGGCGGGCGCATCGTCAATATCGCCTCCAACTCCGCCTTCCAGCCTGTGCCCTTCATGGCGGTCTATGCCGCGACGAAGGCTTTCGTCCGCCACTACTCGCTGGCGCTGGACAGTGAGCTCAAGGAGCAAGGGTCCAGCGTCCGCGTGATGACGGTCTGCCCGGCTGCCGTGAAGGACACCCCTTTCAAGGGGGTGGCGGGTATGGAGGGCTTGCGCACGTTTGACAGCTTCACCGCCACTACCGCCGCAGAGGTCGCCCGCGATATCATGCGCGGTCTCGATAGAGGCAAGAGGTTTGTCGTTTCAGGCGCGAAAATGCGGGCGGTCTATCTGCTGACCAAGCTCTCGCCTGCCAGCCTTGTGCAGGCGATTGTGAGGCGTGAGGTGGAGCGGGCCTGACGGGCTCAGCCTTGCTGTGCCGGCAGGCGCACCACGAGGCCGTCCAGCGCTTCTGTCACCTTGATCTGACAGGACAAGCGCGAATTGGGTTCAAGGTCGGAGGCAAAGTCCAGCATGGACTGCTCCATGGAGGAACGTTCGCCGGTCTTGTCCTCCCAGGCCGGGTCTACATAGACGTGGCAGGTGGCGCAGGCGCACGCCCCGCCGCAATCGGCATCGATGCCGGGGACCATGTTGCGGATGGCGGTCTCCATCACGGTCAGCCCGTTGACGGCCTCCACAGTGTGCTGCGTGCCGTCATGCTCGATATAGGTGATCTTCGTCATGTCATGTCCTGATGCGTGGGAAACCCGTTGCGCGGGTATTTAGGCGAGAAGGTCGCGCATCGCCACATCCAGATTGCGCAAGGCCTCCGGATCGACCGTCTTGCCGCTGCGTATCAGCTTCTGGGCGGCCATGAATTCCGGTGCGGAATTGACCGCCTCGCAGGCGATGATGCGCCCGTCCTTCATGTGGAAGACGGAAAAATTGCCAAGTTCGGGATCGCCCCTGCGTACTTTCAGGTCCGCGCCTTCGATCAGGCCGGCTATCTGCAGTTTCAGCTCGTACTGGTCTGACCAGAACCACGGGACCGGATCGTGCGTGGCCGGTTCCCCGGCAATGGTTGCGGCTGCGGCCTTTCCCTGTTCGATGGCATTCTGGACCGATTCCAGCCGGATCGACCGGCCATAGAGCGCCGAATCGAAGCGGGCGACATCGCCGCAGGCGAGGATGTTAGGGTCGCTCGTCCGGCAGGACGGGTCGACCAGAATGCCGTCGGCGCATTCGAGACCTGCAGCTTCGGCAAGTCCGGTATTCAGTGCCAGGCCTGCTGCCAGCAGGATGCTGTCGGCTTCCACGATCTCGCCATCGGCCAGCACGACGCCTCCTGCCTTGCCTTCGCGTTCGAGGATGGAGGCAACAGGCGTGGATACCCGCAAGTCCACCCCATATCCGCGATGGACGGCGCCGAACCAGCCGCCAAGAATCGGGCTGGCGGTGCGCGCCATGGGCCGTTCCGCTGCTTCCAGAACGGTTACGGCAAGGCCGCGCTTGCGCGCAGAGGCGGCAACTTCAAGGCCGATATAGCCGGCACCGATGACGGCCAGCGACGAGGCGTTTTCAAGCGCCGCGGACAGGCGGTCCGCTTCGGCAAACGTGCGCAATACCTGCACGCCGGGCAGGTTAGCACCCGGAATTGGCGGAATGCGTGCCTCGCCGCCGGTGGCGATCACGCAATGCTCAAAGGCGATGCGGCGCCCATCAGCGAGAACCACCTCGCGGGCCTCGCGGTCAATCGCTGTTGCCGCCGTGTTGAGGAGGCACTCGATCCCCGCTGCCGGATAGAAGGCTTCCGGCTTCAGCCAGAGCCGGTTTGCGGGCATCTCGCCGGAAAGATACGCCTTGGACAGAGGCGGCCTCTGATAGGGCAGGGCCGTCTCTGCGCCGATCAGGGTGACGGGGCGGTCATACTTGCGGCGGCGCAGCTCGGCGGCGCAGGCAAGGCCCGCCTGTCCGGCTCCGATGATCACCGTTCCTGGTTGTGTGCTCATGCCTGCTTTCTTGGCTGCTCCGGCGCAGGCTGGCAAGGGTCTGGCACTGCCCGGCGGGTCAGGCCCGCCCTTGCTGTGCCGGAAATTTTGACGCCTTACTGCGGGTCATGACCGAACGCACGATTCATCTGGATACGCTTGCCGCGACGCACGCTCTTGCCCGCTCGCTGGCGGCACTGGCCAGGCCGGGAGACGCGATCCTGCTCTCAGGCGGCCTTGGGGCGGGCAAGACAACGCTGGCGCGTGCCTTTATCGGTGCGTTGACCGGCGCCGAGGACATTCCCAGTCCGACTTACACGCTGGTCCAGTCCTACCTGTCGACCCGCGGGCATGACGTGCTTCACGCCGATCTCTACCGGGTGGAGGACAGCGAGGAACTGATCGAGCTTGGTCTTGAGGATGCCGCCGGAACCGGCATTGTCCTCATCGAATGGCCGGACCGGCTTGACGGCCCGCCAAGCGATGACCGGCTGGAAATCACACTGGATTTTGCCGTTGGCGGCAGGCAAGACAATACCCGCACAGCGCGCCTTGAGGCGCATGGCAGCTGGGGGGAGCGCCTTGCCGCAATCACAGTCTGAAGCGGATCGCGCGCATGAACGCAGCGTTTTTGTCCGCGAGGCCGGATGGGGCG
>NZ_JBQLZR010000035.1:0-2273 GCF_052168375.1 Glycocaulis sp. | reverse complement strand
GCTGAAAGGAGACTGACATGAAAATCGTCAATGGAATGATTGCCTTGCCTGCACTTGTGGCTGCAGCTGCCTGTGCGCCGCCGCCCGCTTCCGGCCTTGATGGCGCCTATCGCGAAGGGCAAATCCAGGCTGATGCGTGCTGGATCGAGTTCGTCGAAACGCCCTCCGGCGCGCTGCTGGCCGAAGCCTATGCCGCTCCCGGCCTTTCAGGCAGCTATGAGCTGTCGGTGTATCAGGCCTCGTCTGGCGGTGAGGCCGTCATCGAACAGTCCGGCCCGTTTGAGGCGCTCGGCAGCGAGCCTGGCCTCATCCACCAGATCACGCTTGGCAGCGCTGCACCTCGCAGGGGCGCATCGCTTTCGGAAATGATGGCCTCCATGCGCAATGCGCCCGAAGGCACCACCATCATCTCGTCGGGCGATGGCGGGAATGCGCGCTATGATGTGCGCCTGCGCCTTCTGGATGGCGATGGCCGCCAGATCTGCACCGCTGATTTGACGGGGCCGTAGGCATGGCGCCGACGCGAAGGCCGGCAGGGCGTCACTCCGCCTTGCCGGTCCAGCGCGTGATGTCGGCGGGTTTGCGCGGACGTTCCGTGGCGCTGACAGCCTGTGTGCCGACATAGACGAAACCGGCGACGCGTTCGTTTGCCTCGAGGCCGAGTGCGGATTTCACCCGCTCGTCGAATGCATACCACTCGGTCAGCCATTGCGCGCCAAAGCCCATGGCATCGGCGGCGAGAAGCAAGTTCTGGCAGACTGCACCCGCCGACAGGATCTGCTCCCATTCGGGTATCTTGTGCGGGATGGTCACGCGCGAAATGACGCCGATGACGACCGGCGCGCGTTCAAAGCGGCGGCGCTCGAGATTGAGCCTTTCCTCGCCCGCCTCGGGCATGTCCGCGCGGATCAGGCTTTCGAGCATCTGCCCGAAGGCCGGGCGGGCTTCTCCTTCGAATACGATGAAGCGCCAGGGGAAGAGCTTGCCGTGATCAGGCACGCGCGCAGCTATCCTGATCAGCGTATCGAGCTGTTCCTTCGACGGTCCGGGGCCGCTCATATCGATGGCCCGCGTCGAGCGGCGTCGCGCCATGCGGCCCAGCATGTCTGCCGAGGGCTTGGGTACTGTCAGCACATCGTTTTCGACGGGAAAGGCAGGCGGCGAGAAATGCGTCATGGCGGGGAGGGTCCGATTGCTGGTGAGCCGGGCACTTTGACGGATGGGTAATGCCGGACTTATATCATGGGTAAATTGTGACAGAGTCACGTATGGACCGGACTGTCCGTACACAAGCAGGAAAGTGCCCATGGCAGTGGATGCAGAGCTCGACGACGATCTGAGCCCGGCCGAGCGCCGCCGCCGCAAGGTACGCGATGCCATTGTCGAGGCGGCAGAGGCCATCTTCACCGAAGAAGGCGAGGCGGGCATTTCCATGCGCCGCATCGCCGAGCGGATCGATTATTCGCCGGCCGCGCTCTACAAGTATTTCGATTCCAAGGAGGCACTGTTCGACGAAATCCGCGAACAGTTCTTCGAGCGTCTCTACCGGCGCATGGTCGCCGTGGAAGGCATGGTCACCGAAGGTCCGCTTGTGTGCGAGGAGTGTCTGCGCGCCTATGTGGAGACCGGGCTGGAGCAGCCGGCCCATTACCGGCTGGCCTTTTCGAGCTGGTTTGAATCCAAACTCGACGACCGGCAGGATTCCTATGGCTATGCCGCATCGGAGCGGCTGGAGCTCATGATCGAGAAAGCCATCGTGGATGGCTGGTTCCGCGAATGCGATCCGGTGCTTGCCGGGCTGTCAGTCTGGGCGGGTGCCCACGGCCTCACCATGCTGGCCGTGACTATTCCCGATTTTCCCGGTTCAAAGGAAAAATGCGCCGATCTGACCCTCGACGATCTCATTGCTTTCCATGCGGAAATGACCGGGCGGGGCCTCGCAACTCCCAAGCTCAACGCCTGGCTGGACGCCAGAAAACCAAAAAAGTGAACAGCGTTCACTTTTCAAACGGTGTTGAGTGACCTATATGTGATCGCGTACCATAGCGAAGGTTCGCGCCCATGCCCGCATCGCATCTAGTTCGCCGTCACGCGTTTGCCACTGGCGTAGCCTCGCTGGCCATTGTCGTAGCTGCCAGCGCCATCCTCATTAGCGCCTTGCGAGGCAGTCCTGCCGAGGCGGGGCTGAGCCTCGGTGACGCGGCGCCCGTTACGGTTGAAACGCTCCCCGTCGAATACGTGGATGCGGCAACCATCGAGGCGCGCTTTCCCGG
>NZ_JBQLZR010000034.1:0-2826 GCF_052168375.1 Glycocaulis sp. | reverse complement strand
GCGTCCTTGCCCAGACGTCAAAAAAAGTCCGCCCGGAACCGCCGGCCCCTTGGAGGGCCGGCCATTCGCGGACGGACAGCAGGAGGCTCCCAAACTAGAAGGCTACCCGGACACCCACCTTGTAGGCGCGGCCGACACGGTCATGGAAACCGGGTGAACCGGTGTAGGGGAAGGGCGGAAGCACGTCCCCGACATTGTTGATCACACCGTAGAGCTGGACCTGGTCGTTCAGGTCAAAGGTGGCCGAGGTGTTGATGTAGAAGCGGCTGTCGATCGTGTTGTCTGCGATCGAGATCGGCGAAGCCGGATCGTAGTCGGCGCTGTCCGGACCCACGAGCGTGTTGTCGAGATTGCCACCACCGACATACCGGCCCTGGATCATCGCTCCCCAACGGTCGCGGCGATAGTTCAGGGTCGCGCTCCAGGTCCATTCCGGAGCACTCGTCGAATTGATGATGCTGCTCGAGGTAAACCCGCCGACCTGACCGGCACGGTCCACGACGCTGCCCACATTGGTGATGACACCGGCCGCATTGTAGGTGCGCGGCGTGCCGAGGCCGTCATCGGAGATGAGGTCCATCATGTAGGTGCCTACGAGGCGGGCCTGAGCCTCACCACCCAGGAAGCCGAACTGGTAGGACACCTCAAAGTCGATGCCCCGGCTCTGGAAGCCGGCAATGTTGAGCAGTTGGGCGTCGATGCGGTTGATCACCGTTCCGGCGCCAGTGCCCGTTCTGGTCACGAAGCTGCAGAAGAAGCCCGCTCCGCCGCCATTGATCTCGGACAGGCAGTTGTCGAGGATGAGCTGCGGGCTGTAGCCGGAAATCGCACCGGAAATATCGATGTCGAAATAGTCGACCGACATACGCAGGCCCGGCATGACGCTGGGGCTGAAGACCGCACCAACCGTAAAGGTGTCAGCCGTTTCTGGCTGCAGCGTCGGGCTGGAACCGGTCACCACCGACATCTGGGTCGTTGCGCCGGAGAACGGGTTGCGCAGCGTGGTCTGGCTGCTGGTTTCCGCAAACAGTTCGCTGTTATTGGGCGCGCGGATGTCACGCGACCGCGTTGTGCGCAGACGGATCTGGTCGTTGATGTCCCAGGTCAGACCGACCTTCCACGTCCAGACCCCGCCGCTGGAGCTGTAGTCTGCGTAGCGGGCCGCCGCGTTCAGATCGAGATTCTGTGCAAGCGGGCTGTTATTCAGGAGCGGAGCAACAAATTCCAGATAGCCCTCATTCACCGTGTACTCACCGGCGAAGGATTTCGGGTTGCCGTAGGCAAACCCGTTGGCCTCCGAAATCGGGTCGACGCGGGAGATGGATTCTTCGGTACGCCGCTCCAGACCCGTCGCAACCGAAACCGGCCCGGCCCAGGTGGAGAAAGGCTCGCCTTGCAGGTTGAAGGCGAAGACCTGCTGTGTGGTCTCGATATTGTAGAGCGCCGTGCCGGTCACATAGTCGATTGCAGCCTGCGAAGGCGAGCCGAAGCCGAACAGGTTGATCGCCACGCAGCCATCAGCCCGCGCCGTTGCGCTGCGGCATTGCGCACCGCCTGCACCGTCAGAGATCGCGTCGAAGGCAAAGCGCAGATTCTGCATGATCTTCAGATTATCGATGACGGAGTCGAATTCATTCTGGCCGTGCTGCGCATAGGCATCCCACGTCCAGCCATTCTCGAACTGACCGAAAAGGCCGGCAGAGAAGCGGTAGGTCGTGTTGAAGTTGCTGGCCAGAACCGGGCCGAAATCGCGGTGCTCACGGCCAATCGCAAACTGGGTGATGCCATTGGCATCCATGATGTTGGTCACGGCCGTCGGAATGAACGGGTTGGCCCGCTGGATCACGATGGCAGTCGGCGCAGCATCACGGGCAAAGGCCGTCGTGAAGTCCGAACCGGCCCGGGCATAGCTCGCCTCGCCGAACACGGTCAGCGACGGGCTGAGCTCGAAATCGGCGTAAGCCGTGGCAACGCGGCGCTCGACCGGCAGGACCAGCGTGTGGCCGGACCGGATCGAGAAGCCCGGTTCGCCACCGGTATTGTTGATGGCCGCCGAACCGATCTGCTGTCCGTAGTTGAACGGCAGGACCGTTCCACCCGGACCGAACTGAATGCCGCGCAGAGGCTGACCCGGGCCAGTATTGGCACCGATGATCACACCGCCCGACGTCATGGTCAGCGGGGTGACACCGCGCGCCCAGAAGCGGGACGGCTCACCGGCAGGACGAGCGCCAGTGTAGGAGGCCAGCTCCTGGATTTCGGCGCCATAGGGGCGGTCGTAGTGGCTGGCAATGCCGCTATTGTCGACGAACTCGGCGCCTACAACGAGGCTGCCGCGCCCTTCGGCAAAGGCGGTGCCGTAAGCGAGCGATGCCCGCCACTCTTCCATGTCACCATAATCGGAGATGCCGTAGGAGAAGTCGGCCCGCGCGCCTTCCAGGTCACGGTTCATGATGATGTTGACGACACCGGCGACCGCGTCAGAGCCCCACTGGGCCGAAGCACCGCCCGTAACCACGTCAACACGGCTGATCAGCACGGACGGAATGAGGTTCAGGTCCACCTGCCCGTCGGGCGAGCTCGGCACGTGCCGGCGGCCATCGACCAGTGTCAGCGTGCGGATGCTGCCCAGCGCCCGAAGGTCCGCGAAATACTGGCCCGCGCCGCGCGCACTTTGCGGGTTGGTCTGCGGGGTTTGCGTGCCACGGAAAGCCGGGACCTCGACAAGGAATTCACCGACCTGCGCCGTGCCACGGCTGGCCAGCTCCTCGGCGGTGATGACCCGCGTCGGGGTCGGTGCGTCAAAGCCGCTGCGCGTGACGCGCG
>NZ_JBQLZR010000033.1:0-2261 GCF_052168375.1 Glycocaulis sp. | reverse complement strand
GTCCGTCGGCAGCCAGCGCCTCGCAGAAGGCGCGCCCGAGGCGCTTCGCGCCGCCGGTAACAAGTGCGGTATGGGTGTGCCCGGACATGGCCTGCTCCTCGATCTGACGCGTGAACCTAAACCGCGGCGCTCGCGTTGGAAGCCCTGATGTGCGGGCAGGGCTTACCTCGCCAGCCCTGACACAGTATAGAGCGCGCGCCATGATGCTGATTTCTGCCCAGGTGAATATCGAAGCCGCCCACTTCACCCCGTTCGGGGATGAGGATGATGCGCGCCGTCAGATACACGGTCACTCCTATCTGGTGCGGGCTTGGGTCGAGGCGCAGCCCGGCGTCGAGGATCTCGACCGGCTGCGTGAGGATCTCATGGTCGCAGCCCAGCCGCTCGATCATGCGCTTCTCAACGAGGTGGAGGGGCTTTCCGGCCCGTCCATGGAGGCGATTGCCGATTTTGTGGCCGCGCGCCTGAAGCCTTTATGGCCCGGACTGAGAAAAGTCTCGGTTGCCCGGCCCACTCTCGGCTATGAAGTGATACGCGAGCTGGTCTGATCCGGCCGCTTGACGGCGGGGGCAAGGCCCGCGCGCCATCAGGGAAGTCATCGATGAAACCGATTTTCGCGCCTGGCGCCGAACAGACCGCGCCCGCCGCCATGGCGGCGGCCAGTGGCGAACGGCTGAGCGTGCGCGTCGAGGGCTTGCGCCTTGATGCCGAGGTCGGAGTCTACGCAAGCGAACATGGCCGCAAGCAGCCCGTCACGATCAGCCTTGAAGCCGAAGTGGCGAGCGAAGCGGCGCATCCGGGCGCCGATCTCGGTCATGCGGTGAATTACGCCGCGCTCGCAGAAACCGTGCGCCAGGTTGTCGGTCGCCGTCACCACGAATTGCTTGAAGACCTCGCCCAGGAACTGGCTGACACCATGTTCGCCGACCCGCGTATCGTGCGCATCGCGCTGAAAATCGACAAGCTGACAGCGCTTGATGATGCCGCGTCTGTCGGCGTCAGCTATGAGCGCTGGCGCTAGGGTCAGCCTGCAGGCTTGCGGATCCAGCCGCCCGGCGCAGACAGCCACGGGAATTTCTCGATCACTGGCGGCTTGCCGCCGAAATACTCCTCCACCGCCCGCGACTCGCCCGGCCACTCGGTGATCCCGTACTCGTCAAAGAGCACGATCCCGCCCGGAACGATGTGGGGGTAGAAGGCTTCGAGCGCGGCCAGAGTCGGCTCGTAAATATCGCAGTCAAGATGCAGCAGCGAGATGCGCAGCCCCGGATGGCGCTTCACATAGGCCGGGGCCGTTTCCACAATATCGCCTTCTTCCAGCACGATGCGCGGCTTTTTCGGTACAAAACTGTCCGCATTGAACAGCTCGATCAGCTCGACCAGCGTGTCGCGGAAACCGGCTGATTCCCATCCGCCGTCGAAATTGCCGCGATTGGCAGCGCCGTCCTTCTCGGTCTCGTCGGCGTCAGTGCGCCCGGTCAGGCCCTGGAAATGGTCAAACCCGATCACCTGCTTGGTACGGTCACCTGGGCAGAGGATTTCGAGAAAGCGCGCGAAATTGAACAGGGATTCGCCCTTGTAGACGCCGCACTCGACGACGTGGCCGGGCAGGTTGGCGACGGTCTTGAAGACTTCCCAGTGACCAAAGGCCTTCGAGGCATACATGCGCCGCTGGAAGGCATTGAGCTGGTGGATGATGTCTTCGTCACCGGCATGGCGGCGCAAGATGTCCGCATAGCGCGCATCCATCGGGCGCATGTCTGTGGCCACGGGATTGGCTTCGCGCCAGGAGGCTGTCTTGCTCATGATGTCCGCTCTCAGGCGCTTGCCAGGCCGGACTGACCGGCCTGGGTGTTGACGAAATTGCCCTTGATCATGGCGATGCCGCTGGCCGCGAGATCGCGCCGGGTCTGATCAATGCTCAGCGGATAGGCGATGGTGGCATTCAGCCGCGCCAGCGCACAGTCCTGCGCATCGGGGTCCATCTCGATCAGGTAGCGCAGCGAGATGCGGCGCCGGTCGCCTGCGGTCGGCTGGGTGCCGTGCAGCAGGCAGGCATGCCAGAAATGCACCGCGCCCGCCGTGCCGGTCAGGCGCAGCGTGTCTTCCTCTATGCTGTCCCCGTGGGCGCTATAGCGCGACCGGCCCCGCGCCTTGTCCAGCAAGGTGAGGTCATGCGGGAAGATGTCGGCGCCCAGCATGTGGCTGCGCGGCAGAAGGTAGAGCGGTGCATCGCCCGGCCCCACGTCCTCCAGATAGAC
>NZ_JBQLZR010000032.1:0-4611 GCF_052168375.1 Glycocaulis sp. | reverse complement strand
GGAGACCTGCAAGTGTTCGATCTCGCCAAAATCACGCGCGAGCTTGCGGCCCGCCTTGCGAACGGCGGACGTCATCACCTGCATGAGGGCAGAAACTTGCGCCAAGACTGAGTGTCCCTAATCCGCGCGGCGGACGTACGTGCCGTCCTCGGTCGCCACGATCACGCGCTCGCCCACGCCTACGAAAGGCGGAACGGCAGAGCGGATATTCCCGGTGAGGATGGCCGGCTTGTAGGAGTTGGCCGCCGTCTGGCCCTTCACGACCGGCTCGGTATCGATCACTTCCAGCTCGACATGCTGGGGCAGTTCGATACCGATAGCCTTGTCCTCGTAGAACTCGACCGTCACCATCATGCCGTCGGTCAGGTAGGCGGCGCGCTCTTCGCCGACGAAATCGACGTGCAGCGAAATCTGCTCGTAATTCTCGGTGTTCATGAAGACCAGCATCTCGCCTTCCGGGTAGAGATACTGATAGTCGCGTTGCTCGAGGCGCACGCGCTCCACCTTGTCGGCCGAGCGGAAGCGCTCGTTGAGCTTGCGGCCATCGAGAATGTTCTTCATCTCGACCTGGGCAAACGCGCCGCCCTTGCCGGGCTTCACATGGTCGGCCTTCACGGCGGTCCACAGCGTGTCCTGGTGCTTGATCACCATGCCCGGCTTGATTTCGTTACCGTTGATCTTCATCGGAGAAACTTCCCGCTGGCCCCGGCTCGCATCGGCGCGGGGCTTGGCCATTCAAATCGGGCGCGGGTGTATCAGTGCGAAGGCCATGCGGCAAGGCTGGTGGGGAGTGTGGCTGCGAGCGTGCCCATCAATCGCCGTGACCAGCCAAGGCCGAACGTGCGGAAATGGTCAAGGCCCGCATAGAGAACCATGCGCCGGGCGGCGAACTCTGTGAGGAGCGACGACGTCTCAGCGGCTCGCGCCGCCGCGAGCGTTACAGGGCCGATCCGGCCATCGATGGCCACGCCCAATGCCTGCTGCAGGAGGCGGGCAGCCCGTGCCGCGCCGTGATTGACCGCGCCGTCGAAGACCATGACAGCAACAGGTTCTGGCATTGCCTCACACCGGCATGGGTCCCAGAAGCGCGCCTTGTAGATCGCGGTCACCTCGCTGCGCGTCAGCGCCGCCACATCGGCCCTGGTCACCGCCTGCCCGCGCCAGCCCGCGAGCGTAATGTGGGTAATGCCCATATTCGTGGCGCCGCCGGGATCATCGGCGTGCTCGACATAACCACCTTCATGGGCCAGCACATGGGCGAGCGCAGTCTCGAAGGCAGTATGTGTCACGCGGTCACTCCGGCAGGGCTATGTGAACAGGGCCCTGCCAGTATGTCCGGGTCTATTGTCCTGCCGGATTGAGCCGGTACCTGTCCGCCATACCGGCGAGCGCCTCGGCCTCCAGCCGCGCCAGTGTGTCGTGGGTAAAAAGCTCTTCCAGCTGGGCTTCGAGGCGATCACGCTGCGGGTCGTCCGCAAGCGAGTTGTCCCGCGGATAGCCTGCTCGCCTGACCCACACATAGGCCTGTTCCATATTGCGCACCGTGCCACGCCCGGTCGCAAGAGCGCCCGCATAGAGATACTGGCCTTGCGCATCGCCAGCCTCAGCAGCGCGCTGGGCCCAGGCAGCGGCCTGTGCGTAGTCGCCCGAGCCGGCCTCGGCGTCCTGCATCAGCAATAGCGCATGTTCTCCCATTGCCGCCGGCAGGCCCATTTCGGCTGCCGCCTGCAGGAGCGCCCGGCCCGCAGCCTCGTCCGCCTCGCCGCCCTCGCCATTGATCAGCATCAGGCCCGCAATCGCGGCGGAAGGCGGATCGCCCGCCTCACCGGCACGGATATACCAGGGACGGGCCAGGGACGGGTCACCCGGCCCGTGTACCCAGTCATCCAGCGCGGCAGCGTAAGCCGCCATGGCTTGCGGCATGCCTGCCTCGGCAGACAGGCGCAGCCAGTCTATCGCCAGAGCGGCAACACCCGGATCACCGGTATTGCGCAGGAAAGTGCCGTATACATAGGCTGCCCTTGCATCCCCCGTTCCGGCGGCCTGAGCCAGAAACTCGCGTGCCTGGAACGGCTCCAGCCCGCCGCGCCGCTCTTCGGCCAGCGAGGAGAGGATGATGAGGGCGTCAATCTCGTCCTGCTCGCCGGCCCGGCGCAGCCAGCGCACGGCGGCTTCATCGTCCGGCGTGCCCGAAAGCCCGTGGAGAAGGATGTGACCGGCAAGGGTTGCGCCTCTGGGATCGCCAGTAGCGGCTGCACGCTCGGCATGAACACGCGCGCTGAGATAATCACCGGTCAGATAGGCGGCAGATGCCCGCGCCATCGCCTGATCGGAGGGGCTGCGCTCCTCGATCGATTCCCCGGAGCGATTGCGCTCGGCCTCCTCGGCAAGGCCTTGCGGCAGGGCGGGCTGCTGGGTGTAGGCGGGAGACGCCGCCAGACAGAGCGCAGCTAGCGCGCCTGCAATACCTGCGACAAGGCCTGCACGGCGGCCACCGGGCCCTCGGGATAATTCCACACCCCGCCCGAAACCGCGATGAAATCCGCGCCCGCCTCGATCACCGGTCTGGCATTGTCCGGCGTGATCCCGCCAATCGCTACGCATGGCACCTCAAACACTTCGCTCCACCACTCGATAATATCCACAGAAGCCGACGCCTTGGGCGATTTCGTGGCAGTGGGGTACATCGACCCGAACGCGACGTAGTCTGCGCCTTTCTCGGCAGCTGTCATCGCCAGATGGCGGCTGTCATGACAGGTAACCCCGACAATGCCGGTCTTGCCCACCTGAGCGCGCGCCTGCGCATAGGGCGCATCCTCCTGGCCGACATGTACCCCGTCCATGGCGTAGCGGACCGCCATATCGGGCCGGTCATTCATCAGAACGGTCACGCCATGGCGTTTGGCCGCCTTCACAAGCGGCGGCAGCAGGCCGGGAAGCTGGTTTTCGGGCTGATCCTTCAGGCGGATCTGAAGGACGCTGGCTACGCCTTCGGCAAGCACGGAATCGAGCAGGTTCACGAAGCCCGCATCAATGCGCGGCGGCGTAAGCAGGTAGAGCTGGCATTGCGACATTGGGTTGCCCGATACACGCTTGGCGCGAAAATTCCATTCACGAGAGGGGTTTAACAAAATGCGGGCGAAATAAAAAATTGTTTAGGCCGCCACAAAATTGCCTGCTACCACACTGAGCATCCTGTCTGCCAGTCACGGCTGGCGGGATGGCGGGGGCCATCCCCCTTACCCTATGGAGATTTTCATGATTGCCAGAACTGTTGCTTGCGCTGCCCTTGCCGCGCTGGCCATCGGCGCGACTGCATCCGCGCAGGACTACCGCCTGAACCCGAATTTCGGCACCTATTCGCTGAACGCCGGCTTCCTGCCCGACCCGTACAACGTCAACGTTGTGGCTGGCGGCAACCTCAATGCCGGCAACCTCGGCGGTTCGTGCCGTGGTTCGATCTCCAACGCACCGGACGTTCGCCTGAACTTCAATGGCGGCCGCATCTCCATCGGCGCGCAGTCTGGCGCTGACACGACGATCGTCGTCAACGGCCCGGATGGCCGCTGGTACTGCAATGACGATTTCGACGGTCTGAACCCGCAAGTCACGCTGTCGGGCTCCGGCCAGTACGACATCTGGGTCGGCACCTATTCGGGCGGCACGGCCAACGCGGTGGTTTACTTCACCGAGTACTAGGTTGTCCGGCGCATCTGACGATGCCTGAAACCGAAAAGGCCCGGCATTGCCGGGCCTTTTTTATGTTACTCGTCAAGATCGCCAGAGGCCTAGCCCTCCAGGCTCTCATCCCACTCACCGAGCGCGGCCAGACCGTTCATCTTTGCGCGGTGATTGAAGGCCTTTTGGCCTGCAGCTTCATCCTTGCCGCCCCAGGCCGCCAGCGGCGCAGCCTGCAGCGCGCGGCCATAGGAGAAGGTCAGCGGCCAGGGAAGGTCAAAGCCCGCATTCATGATGTTGAGGTGCGCCGTCGCATCCACGTCCGACTGCCCGCCCGACAGGAAGGCGATGCCCGGAACCGAGGCCGGAACGCAATTGGTCAGGCACTGGACCGTCATCTCGGCCACTTCCTCGCGGCTGGCCTGCGTGGCGCACTGCGTGCCGGAAATGATCATGTTCGGCTTCAGGACCGTGCCTTCCAGCACAACACCCTGCTCGAACAATTCCGCAAAAAGGCGCTTCAGTCCGAACTCGGTCACCTCGTAGCAGCGGTCGATATCATGGTCGCCGTCCATGATGACTTCCGGCTCGACGATCGGAACGATGTTCGCTTCCTGGCACAGCATGGCATAGCGCGCGAGCGCGTGCATGTTGGTGTTGATGCAGTATTGCGAGGGGACGCTTTCATCGCCGCCCGAACCGATATTGATGACGGCGCGCCATTTTGCAAAGCGCGCACCCAGCGCGTAATACTCGGCCAGACGCTCGCGCAGGCCATCAAGGCCCTCGGTGATCATCTCGCCCGGCGCGCCTGCCAGCGGCTTGGCGCCGGTATCGACCTTGATGCCCGGCACCGCGCCGGATTTCGCGATCAGCTCGGCCAGCGGCGTGCCGTCCTTGGCCTTCTGGCGCAGTGTTTCATCATAGAGGATG
>NZ_JBQLZR010000031.1:0-18239 GCF_052168375.1 Glycocaulis sp. | reverse complement strand
GGAAGGTCGAGGTGTAGCTGTTGCCCGTTTCGGTCTCGGTGCTCTCATAGACATGGCCAGCCGGGCTGGAGGCGAAAGCCGTGCCTGCGAGCAGAAGCGTACCGGCAAGGGCTGTGAATGTCCTTTTCATGAATATCTCCCCGTTTGTGTCTGCATACCTCGTCCTGCCGCGCAGGCGGGTGCGGGGAATATGGTTAACAGGCGATCGCGGGAGTCAAGGCAAAGCGGGACAAAGCGCCGCTGCCGCAGCCCCCTCCTGTAAGGCCCCGGCCACTGGCGCACCTGTGCGATGCACGCTATAGACGCGGTTGAAACCCGTCCGGCCGGCCTTCGGCCCGGAGCCGGATCCGTCCAATGTCCTGAAGGAGCAGACCCTATGGCAGCCCTGATCGCCCTCGGCCTTTGCTTTGGCCTCTTTGCGCTGTTCAACCTGATCGAGTTCAAGCGCCTCGACTAGTTTTCCCCTGCGCGGCCGCCGGTCCAGGAGCGTATATGTCTGCCACCCTACTCGACCTGCTGCTGCTGGCCGTTGGCATCATTATTATCCTGTTCGGCGGTGACTATCTGGTGCGCGGCGCCACAGCGGTTGCCAAGCGCACCGGCGTTCCCTCGCTCGTCATCGGCCTGACGATCGTTGCCTTCGGCACGAGTGCGCCGGAAATGGTAGTGAGCGTGTTTGCCGCGCTTGCCGGGTCGCCCGGTCTCGCCGTCGGCAATATCGTCGGCTCGAATATCGCCAACATTCTGCTGGTGCTGGGCCTTCCTGCCCTGATCGCGGCGATGGGCACCGATGCCAAGGGTGTGCGCACCAATGCGCTGATCGCCCTTGCCGCCGCGCTGCTCTTCATCGCCATAAGCTGGGACTGGCAAGCCGGCACGCCGGGCGTCATCAGCCTCGTCGAAGGCTTTGCGCTCGCCGGGCTCATCCTCGCCTATATCGTCTATCTGGCCTTTGTCGCGATGAACTCGCGCGAGGACCCGATGGTGGCTGAACTCACCAGCGTCGACACGATGGAAGGCCTGCCGAAATCCGTGCTCGGCATCGCCTTCAGCATGATTGTCGGCCTGATCGCCCTGCCGATTGGTGCCAACCTGATCGTGGAAGGCGGCTCCAGCCTGGCACTGCGCCTTGGCATTTCCGAAGCGGTCGTTGGCCTGACCCTGCTGGCGGTCGGCACCTCCCTGCCCGAGCTTGCCACTTCGGTTGTCGCGGCGGTGCGCCGTCAGGCGGACATGGCCATCGGCAATGTCATCGGGTCGAACATTTTCAACATTCTGGCCGTCGGCGGCATTACCGGCATAGCGGCAGGCGGGGTTGCAGGCGGTGTTGCCATCGACCCCAGCTTCTTCAGCCTCGATTTCTGGGTCTTCCTCGGCAGCGCAATCTTCATCACGTTGCTGGTAGTCTCGCGCCGTCCGCTGGGCCGCCTCACCGGCGTTATCCTGCTGGCGAGCTATATCGCCTATATCGCGGCGCTGCTCTACCTGACGGTCCTGCTGCCCGCCTAGTCGCCGTCAGGCCCTATGCGGTAGTGCTGGCCGATCATCATCACCGTGCCAAG
This sequence comes from Glycocaulis sp., assembly GCF_052168375.1. Classification (NCBI taxonomy): domain Bacteria; kingdom Pseudomonadati; phylum Pseudomonadota; class Alphaproteobacteria; order Maricaulales; family Maricaulaceae; genus Glycocaulis; species Glycocaulis sp. The sequence goes on along the minus strand of NZ_JBQLZR010000031.1, from coordinate 16,677 downwards.
GGCACCGGCGATGACAAAGCCAATGCCCGTCCAGAGTTCCCAGCCCATCAAGATGACGATCAGAAGGCCCACGAGGCCCAGATCGAACGGGATCGCCCAGATGAAAAGCTGGCGAAGGCTGACGGAACGGGCGGGCGGAGGTGTGTCTGACATGGCGCTTCAGTACTCCGGTTCCGACTGATAGGGCCAGCCCGGGGGCAGGTCCTGCGGCGTTTTGCCCGGAAAGTTCGGCGCGCGCTTTTCCAGGAAACTCATCACGCCCTCGCGGGCATCCTCGCTCATGCCGCGGCGCAAAATCGCCCGGCTCTCAAGGCGATGTGCATCCATCGGGTGCGAGGCACCCAGCATCTGCCAGGCAAGATACCGGTTCATCGACACCGAAACCGGCGCGGCGCTTTCCACTATAAGGCGGGCGCGCTCATAAGCGCGTTCCAGCACCGCGTCGGCGGGCACCAGCTCGCTCACGAGCCCCTTTTCAAGGGCCTCCTCGCTCATGAAGGTGCGCCCCGTCAGCCCCCAGTCGAGCGCAGTCTCGATACCCACCACGCGCGGCAGGAACCAGCTGGCGCAGCCATCCCACGCAATGCCGCGCTTTGTGAACGGATAGGCCATCTTCGCACCGCTGGCCGCGATGCGGATGTCCATGGGCAGGATCATCGTGGCGCCAATGCCGACCGCGGCGCCATTGATGGCGGCTATCACCGGCTTGGCGCTGTTGAAGATGCGCAGGTTCAGAAGCCCGCCGAAATCACGCCATTGCGGATCGGTCTCATTGAGCGCGCCACTGGCAGCCGCCTGTGAGACGGCGTTGAAGGTCTCAGCGCCGAGAGACAGGTCAGCCCCTGCACAGAAGGCCTTGCCGGCACCGGTTACGATCACGCAGCGCACATCCGAATCGGCGTCGGCAGCATCAAACGCTGCCGCCATCTCCTCACCCATCTGGCGGGTGAAGGCGTTCATCGCCTCGGGCCGGTTCATCGTGAGAAGCGCGATATGGTCGCTTACCGCATAGGTGATGGTGGAATAGCTCATTGTCCCTCCCCGGACGGCAGGCTGTAGGCCAGCGAGTAGTTATGCACCCCGTCGACGATCTCGAGGCTGAACTCTCCGGCAATTCCGGCAAGCTCGCCCGTACCGGACCCCGGCACGATGGTGATGGAAAGCAATTGTGCGCCATTATCCATCAGGCCGCGATGTGCCAGCGAGAAGCTGCCCTCGCGCCCCTGCAGGCGGCCATCCAGACGCTCTATCACCACATAGGCGCCGGAATTGGTCGCGGGATCGAACCAGCCCAGCATCTCGCCAGTGGCGGTGCCTTCAAAATCTCCGGAAAAGGCCTTGGACAGCGCGTAGCGGGTGTGGGCACCCGCAGGCGGCTCACCTTGCGGGACGAGCTGAACGGTAAAGGTGCCGGTGGCTGTGCGGTCGGTCATACCTGCCTCCTGTCCCAGTGCCAGCGGAGCGAGGCAGAGACAGAAAACGGCGATCAGAACTGTATACACACGCCGCATTCCGCCTGCCCCTGTTATGCGTTGCGCGCAAGGATGGGCGGTGAGGCGAAGCGTGTAAAGCGCGGCACGCGGCGTCAGACGTTGAACTTGAACAGCAATACGTCGCCGTCCTGTACAACGTATTCCTTGCCTTCCTGACGCAGCTTTCCAGCCTCGCGGGCACCGGCCTCGCCGCCCAATGCGACATAGTCGTCAAAGGCGATGGTTTCAGCGCGGATGAAGCCCTTTTCGAAATCACCATGGATCACGCCGGCCGCCCGCGGTGCCTTCCAGCCCTTGCGGATTGTCCAGGCACGCGCCTCTTTCGGCCCGGCCGTGAAGTAGGTCTGCAGGTCCAGCAGGGTATAGCCGGCATGGATGAGCCGGTTCAGACCCGGCTCGGCAAGACCCAGCGATTCCAGATATTCTGCGCGTTCCGCCGCATCCAGCAGCGCAAGCTCTGCCTCGATCTTGGCGGAGATCGTCACGCAGATGGCGCCCTCTTCGGCAGCGCGCTTTTCCACCGCCTGCGACATCGCATTGCCGGTCGCGGCGCTGTCTTCATCGACGTTGGCGATAAAGAGGACGGGCTTGGAGGTGAGAAGCTGGAGCATGCGCCATTCACGGCGCTGGTCTTCGGGCACGGCTGCAAAGCGCGCCGGGCGGCCATCGCGCAGCTTTTCCAGCGCCAGATCGATGAGCGACACTTGCGCCTTTGCGTCCTTGTCGCCAGAGCGGGCCTTCTTCTCGACATTGGCCCGGCGCTTTTCGAGGCTCTCCATGTCGGCGAGCATCAGCTCGGTCTCCACCGTTTCGAAATCGGCGAGCGGGTCGACCTTGCCGGCAACGTGGGTCACGTCATCGTCGATAAAGCAGCGCAGCACATACACGATGGCGTCCACCTCGCGGATGTTCGCCAGGAACTGGTTGCCAAGGCCCTCGCCCTGGCTTGCGCCCTTCACGAGGCCTGCAATATCCACAAAGCTCATCCGGCCGGGAATGATATTGGCAGACCCGGCAATGGAGGCGAGTTTCTCAAGGCGCGGTTCGGGAACGGCCACATCGCCGACATTCGGCTCGATCGTGCAGAACGGATAGTTCGCCGCCTGCGCGGCTGCGGTCTGGGTGAGCGCGTTGAAAAGCGTCGACTTGCCCACGTTGGGAAGCCCGACAATACCGCATTTGAAGCCCATGGACGGCCCCTGTCAGATAAGAGGATTTACAAAGCTGGCGTGGGGTTAGACGGGCAGGCGGGCAAGGTCAATGTGCGAGGGCCATCACACGTCAGGACATGGCATGAAGGATGGGGTTTTCAGCAGGGAAAATCCGATCCGCCAGTAAGGATCAGGGCCCAGCTTTCGCGGACCGTCCCGAAATCGGCCTGCACGCCGGCGGCAGCCTCATCTGCGCTGTCAAAGGTCAGAAGGATGTCGGCGCCGCAGCGGGTGGCGGCCAGCCCGCTACGGGTCCGCCCCTCGCTGGCGCCGGAATAGGAGAGGGCCACGGTCTCGCCGGCCTGCAAGCGGTCGCCGCTTTCACCGATCATGACGAGCGGCAGGCGCACCCGCGAGATCCGGCTTATGCCCGGGCCATCGAGACGCAGGGCCAGCGCATCCACGCTGTCATCGGGAAGGCCCGGCACACCGGAAGGTTCGGTCGCAACCGCAAACGCCTCGATACGGGCATCGTGTTGGCCGTGGCGCAGCGTCAGCCCCGATCCGTCCTCCAATGGAACGGCACTCCAGCCGGCCGGTACGGTAAGCACGAAGCCGCGGGCTGCATGGACGATCTGTTCAGGCGCCTGCAGCACGGCAGGCGCTTGCGCAGGGGTGGCCTGCAGCGCAAGGGCGGCAAAGAGGGCAAGACCAAAGCTCATGAGAGGCAATATAGCGTGCCCAGAGGCGCGCTCAAAGCCGGTCAGTCCCCGGAGCCATCCGGGGCCGGGGCGAGATGGGTGACACGGGTCTGGAAGGCGTCCCATTCCCCCGCAACCAGAAGCGGAAAGCTGCGCGCGATGGCATCGGTCAGTGCATCGAACCAGACAAGGTCGGCCTTGGGAAAATCGGAAAGCACATAATTGGTGACGAGATTCTTGTCGCCGGGATGGCCGATGCCGATACGCCCACGCCGAAAGTCCGGGCCGATATGGGCCGCGGTGGAGCGGATGCCATTATTGCCGCCATGTCCGCCGCCTGCCTTCAGGCGGAACTTGCCCGGCGCCAGGTCCAGCTCGTCATGGAACACGGTTACGGCCTCCGGACCGATGCGATAGAAATCGCACGCCGCGCGCACTGCCAGCCCGGAATTGTTGTAATAGGTCAGCGGCTTCATCAGCAGGGCCTTTTTCGGGCCTGCCAGCGTCTGGACCAGACCTTCGCTCACTGCGGACTGGAACTTCTCGCGCCACGGGCCGAAGCCGTGCGCCGCCGCGACCACGTCCAGCGTCATGAAGCCCGCATTGTGGCGGTTCTTCAGATACTTGCTTTCGGGATTTCCCAATCCGGCGAAAATCAGCATGAGGCGTGTCCTGCTTCGGGGCCCTCGTCCGGGGCTCTGGCCGCCGGTCAAGAAAAAGGCGGCTGCAGGATATCCCGCGCCGCCTTTTCCTGTCTGATGCGCGCTGCGGCTCTTCAGCCGCAGGCAAAGGCGGACGACTATTCGTCGTCGCCCTCGTCCTCGTCGTCACCATCTTCGGCATCGACGCTGTCTTCAATGACGGCGCGCGAGCCTTGCAGGGTGGCGATGGTGAAGTCGCGATTGGTGATAACCGGCTTCACGCCTTCCGGCAGGGTGACGCTGGAGATGTGGATGGAGTCGCCAATGTCGTAGCCGGTCAGGTCGACAACGATCTCGCTGGGGATGTTGCCAGCCTTGCAGCGCACTTCGATGTCGTGGCGCACGATGTTGAGGACACCGCCGCGCTTGATGCCCGGAGCGGCTTCATCGTTGATGAAGTGAACCGGCACGTTCAGCGTGATGATGGAGTTTTCTTCCACACGGTAGAAGTCGATGTGGACCGGCTCGTCGGTGACCGGGTGGAACTGGATGTCGCGCGCGATGACCGGCTGGCGCTCACCCTTGTGCTCGAGATCGACCATCTGGGCGATCAGCTTTCCGGTCGAGATGGCCTTGACCAGCTCGTTGCGCTTCACCGTGATCGAAACGGCGCCGCGCGGACCACCATAGAGGACACCCGGGACCAGGCCATCACGGCGCGCGGCGCGGGCGCCGCCTGTGCCGGTGCGGTCACGCACCTCAACGGAAACAACAATATCGCTCATGGGGTCCGGTCCCTGTGGTAAAGTCTGGTTTCAAACGCGTTCGCCGCCTGGAAGCGGGCGGCGCTCAAGCGAGCGCGGGCTATTAGCCGGTTTTTGGACCATGTGCAACAGGGGCCGGTGAGTCTTGTCGGACTTCACCACGCCCGGCCCGGCACATGCCAACGGCCCTAGTCGAAGAGTTTCGAGACGCTTTCCTCATTGGCGATGCGCCGGATTGCCTCGGCCAGAAGCGGCGCGATGGAGACCGCGCGCAGTTTCGGGCATTCCGCAGCCTTGTCGGAAACGTCAATGGAATCGGTCACCACCAGCTCTTTCAGGACCGAATCCGTGATCCGGCTGGTAGCCTTGCCCGACAGCACGCCGTGCGTGATGTAGGCGGACACCTCGCCGGCACCTTCCTTCATCAGCGCGGCAGCCGCATTGCACAGCGTGCCGCCGCTATCGATGATGTCGTCAAAGATGATGCAGCGGCGCCCGGCGACGTCGCCGATAATGTTCATCACCTCGCTCTCGCCGGCCTTGGGACGGCGCTTGTCGACGATGGCAATGTCGGCGCCCAGACGCTGGGCCAGCGCGCGGGCCCGCACAACGCCGCCGACATCAGGCGAGACGATCATCAGGTCAGACGTGTCGTAGTGCTTGCGGATATCCTGCTCGAACACCGGAGTGGTGAAGAGATTATCGGTCGGGATGTCGAAAAAGCCCTGGATCTGGCCGGCATGCAGATCAAGCGTCAGCACCCGGTCTGCACCGGCCTTGGCAATCAGATTGGCAACCAGCTTGGCGGTGATCGGCGTGCGCCCGCCCGTCTTGCGGTCCTGCCGGGCATAGCCGAAATAGGGAATGACGGCGGTGATCCGGCGGGCGCTGGCGCGCGAGAGCGCATCCATGCAGATCAGCAATTCCATCAGATGGTCATTGGCCGGCTTGGATGTCGACTGGATGAGGAAAACATCCTCGCCGCGCATGTTTTCCTCGATGCGCACGAAAAGCTCGCCATCGGCAAAGGTCTCGATCTCGACATTCGACAGGGGCGCATCGAGATAGTTCGCAATGGCGCGGGCCAGGGGCCTGTTCGCGTTGCCGCTCATCAGTTTCATCGGCGATTCCCCTCGTGGCAGGTGTGCGACCGGCGCGCTCATAGCAGACCGGGTTGGATACCGAAAGCGCCTGACCGGCTTAAATTTCACCGCCGGTTTTGGCCGTATACGGATTATGCAGCATTGGCGGGCAAGCCCGGTGGTGCGGGCATGCCAGGCGCACTGATGGCCATCACCTTGAAAAGCGCGCCCATCTCTGCGCGATCGACGAGGCGGTGCAATTGCCGCGCGATAACCCCGCGCTGATCGGGCCGGGCGGCGCCGAGCGCCGCCGCGCGCTGCTCGATCCCCAGTCCTCGCAGGAAGGCGCCCTGCTCCACCGGACCATGAACACTTAAGCCTGCCGTGCGCGCCAGCCGGGCGAGCATGGCAAAATCGACATGAGCCGTCAGGTCTGCCGTGCCGGGGGCATCCAGCGGATCGACCTTCTCGTGCGCGCGGATCGCCTGCAGTGTGTCGCCCGCCTCGGACCGGTCCGGCCCGTAATCGATGAAAAGCGCGTGCCCCGGCGACACGGCAAAGCGTGCGGCCAGAGCGTCAATCACCTGCGCATCACCGGGGCGCAGTTCGATCAGCGCACCGTCCGGGCTGTCTGCAAGGTCTGGCGGGATGAAGGGATCATCGTCCGGCACGACCGGGCCGGTCACGAAGGCAAGCCGGTCCTCGTCTTCTGGATGAGGCCCGACACAGCGCTCGCGCCATTGACCGTCCGTACGCACGAGCTGGCGCACGGGCAGGCAGTCGAGAAACTCGTTGGCGAAGATAAGGGCGGGACCGGCAGGAAGTGTCTCGATGCTCTTCGCCCAGCCAACCGGCATGGCGCTGCGCGACAGGGTCTGGCCCTGCACCATTTTCAGCGCGGCACTGGCTTCCACCAGGCTGACTTTCAGGGCCACTGCAAAGCCGGGCACAGCGCGGGCGGCGCGCAGCATGTCGGACATCATCGTGCCCCGTCCCGGCCCCAGCTCGGCCAGCACCAGGCTTTCAGGCGAGCCCATGTCCTGCCATGACTGCGCCGCCCACAGGCCCAGCAACTCGCCGAACATCTGGCTGATCTCCGGCGCAGTCACGAAGTCGGCCCCCGCTCCGATCGGGTCACGCGTAGCGTAAAAACCCGCCATGGGATCGAAGAGCGCCTCCATCATGAAAACGGAGATTGGCAAAGGCCCTTGCGAGGCAATGCGCGCGCGCAGGTTCGCGGCTATGCGTGCCGCCGGATCGAACGCCGCCTCGCCCGGTAAAGACGCCATGCCGGTCAACCGGCCTTGCTGCGGGCTTTGCGGGTATCAGGGCGGACACTTCCAGGCACCGCAACCGCAGGCTGGCGCAACGCGCGCCAGATCAGGAAGGCGCCAGCGGCAATCATCGGAACACACAGCAGCATGCCCATGGTGACATAGCCCTGCAAAGCCTCCGGCATATGCCGGTCAGGCTCGCGGAAGAGCTCCACAAAGGCGCGGAAGGTGCCGTAGCCGGCTAGGAAGACGCCGGTCACGAGACCGGGCCGGGCGAGCGCGCGGAAGCGCCAGATCAGGAAGGCGATGATGGCAAAGAGGACCGCGCCTTCAAGAAAGGCCTCATAAAGCTGGCTCGGGTGGCGCAGGGCGCACAACGGATCAGCGGCAAAGCGCATGGCCCAGGGCAGATCCGGCGCCGGGCGCCCCCACAGCTCGCCATTGATGAAATTGGCCAGACGCCCCAGCAGCAGGCCGATCGGCGTTGCAGCGGCGACGGCGTCCGACACATTCAGGACCGGAATTTTCCAGACCCGCGCGGTGATGATCATGGCCAGCATGACGCCGATCAGGCCGCCGTGAAAGCTCATCCCGCCTTCTGTAATGCCGGTCACGACCCAGAGAGGACGCTCCCAGATCGCGCTGGTCTGGTAAAAGAGCACATAGCCGAGGCGGCCGCCGACAATCACGCCGATCATTACCCACAGCATCAGCTCCTCGACGAAGGCGCGATCGAGCGGGGCGGCCACCGGCCGGTCGTGCGTGGTCCACAGGCGTGGCCGGGCGATCAGCTTGATGATGTAGAAGAGACCGAGGAAAAAGCCGGCAATGTAGGCCAGCGCATACCAGCGCAGCGCAAACGGGCCGATCTCGAAAATGACCGGGTCGATAAGGTCGAAACTCGCAGGGCACAGAGCCATCGGGCTTGGGTCTCCGGTCGGGGGCCAGGTCGGAATATGCGGGCCGGTCATTGCACAGGGCCGGTCTTAAGGCCTATATCCTGACCTCTATACCAGCAAGGACACTCTTGTCATGCAGACGCGCAACCCCGTTTTCACCGATCTGGCCGATCTGATGACCGACGCCTTTGGCGCGGCACGTGCGGCTGGCGACGAGGCGCGCTCGGTTTTCCGGGCGCAGGCCGAACGTGTGGCTGCCGACATGGATCTCGCCTCGGGCGAGGAGGTACGCGCCCTGCAGGCAATCATCGCCCGTCAGGGCGAGGAAATCGAATCACTGAAAGCCCGCCTGGAGGCGCTGGAGGGCAAAAAGCCCGCTCCGGCGCGTTCCGCCACGGCGTCGAAGCGCAAGCCCGCTTCGAAAAAGGCTTCCAGCTGAACAGCTTAAATTCTAACCCCCGGCACACCGTTGCACACTCTCCCCGGAGCGGCTTACCGTCGCTTTACGGGACGAGGCCGACATGTGCTCTGAGGGAGGCGCAATGATGGATCTGCATACCGAGACCTTTATCCAGACAATCGATCCGCTTGAAAGCGTGGAGCAGGCGGTCATCGCCGAGCAATACGCCTATGAGCGCGATGACACCGAATTGCACATGGCCGTGCCCGGCGAATGGCGCGATCATCAGGTCTGGTTCGCCTGGCGGCCGGAGCTGGATGTTCTCCATGTCTGCGCCAGCCTCGAACTGAAGGCACCGGCAGCGCGCTTCCGCGAAGTGTGCGAGCTGACCACCCGCCTCAATGAACGCCTCTGGCTGGGACATTTCGATGTCTGGGCCGAGGACGGCTCGGTCGTCTTCCGTCACGCCCTGTCTCTGGCCGGCGGCGAGACTGTCAGCCCTGCGCAGGCCGCAGCGCTGATCGTCGCCGCGCGTGAAGCCGGTGAACGGCTCTATCCGGCCTTCCACTACCTCGTCTGGGGTGGAAAGAGCGTAGAAGAGGCAGTTGCTGCCGCGATGTTCGATACGGCCGGGGAGGCCTAGAGAGCACATCCATGAGCGCTGCTACCGAACGTATGGGCAAGGTCGCGCTGATCGGCGCTGGCCGCATGGGCCTTGCCCTGGCTGCTGGCTGGCTGCGTGCCCGGCGTGGCGGGCTGGATGGCGAAACGCTGATCATTGTCGAACCGAAGCCGTCAGAAGAGCTCGAAGCACTCGCCGCCAAGCACGCGATCAAGGTCATCCCTGAGCTGACCAAGACGGCCGCTGCTGGCGTCGACCGCGTGGTGCTCGCAATAAAGCCCCAGATGCTCCCGGCCGTCGGCGAGGCAATAGCCGCCAAACTGCCGCGCGGCGCCCTGATCATTTCCATCCTCGCGGGCGCCGGGCTGATCGGTCTGGGGCGCCTGTTTCCGGGCCATCCCATCATCCGGGCCATGCCCAACACGCCCGGCTCCATCGGCAAGGGCATCAGCGTTGCCATTTCCAATATCGATGCAGACCCGCCGGCCTACCGCAACGCCGCCGAAGCCCTTTTGAAGGTGCTTGGCAGTGTGGAGTGGGTCGAGGACGAGCGGATGATGGACGCGGTCACGGCCGTGTCAGGGTCCGGGCCGGCTTATGTGTTCCTGCTGTGCGAGGCACTGGCCCGTGCCGGCGAGGCGGAAGGTTTGCCAGCCGAGCTGGCCGAAAAGCTCGCCGTGGCCACAGTGGCAGGCGCCGGGGCGCTGCTGGAAGACGGTCACAAGCGCAAATACGCCGATGCAGCGGCCTTGCGCCGCGCGGTGACCTCGCCGGGCGGCACGACGCAGGCCGCCCTTGACGTGATGATGGCAGGCGGCGGGCTTCCCATGCTGGTGCGCAACGCCGTTTCGGCGGCGGAGCGCCAGTCACGCAAGCTCGGTAGCGCGCTGTAGCGGCTGAGCCTAGGCCGGTATCCAGAGCACCGCCTGCAACCCGCCAAGGGGGCTTTCTCCCAGAAACACATCCCCGCCATGCGCGCGCGCTGCGTCGCGCGCTATGGCAAGGCCAAGGCCCACCCCGGTCGTGTTGCTGTTGCGGGCCGGATCAAGGCGGCTGAACGGGCGGAAGGCTTCCTCGTGCAGCGCTTCGGGGATGCCCGGCCCATCATCATCGACACGGAACTCGATGCGCCCGCCCGTATCAACGAGCGAAAGCGACACGGTCTTGCCGTGAACCACGGCATTGCCGACAAGGTTCGAGACCGCGCGCGTTAGCGTGCCGGGACGAACTTCGCGGGTGAGGACATCCGGCACATCGAGCGAAACCGGGTGGCCTGCCCGTTCGCTCTTGGCCGCAATCTCACGGCACAGTTCTGAAAGATCGGTATGGGCACTTTCCTCGCCGCTCTGGCCACGCGCGAAGGCGAGATACTCGTCCAGAGACCGCTCCATCTCGGCAATGTCCTGAATGGCATCGTCGCGTTCAGGCCCTGCAGGCATCAGCGCCAGTTGCAGGCGCAATCGTGTGAGGGGCGTGCGAAGGTCATGACTGACCCCGGCCAGCAAGGCCGTACGCTGCTCGACATAGCGTACCAGCCGCTCGCGCATGTCGATGAAGGCGGTTGCCGCCTGGCGGACCTCGCGCGCACCGGCGGGGCGGAAGCCAGCCGTGTCCTGTCCACGCCCGAAGGCCTCTGCCGCAGCGGCGAGGCGCTGGATGGGCTTTGCCTGATTCCGGATGAAGACAATGGAGATGGCGCTGAGCAATGTCGTCGCGCCGACGATCCACAAGATGAAGATGTGCCCCGTGGTGGCAAAGGCACGCTCACGCGAGGCGATGAAACGCAAGACGCCGCCATCGACCTGGACCCGGATATCGACATATTCGGGATAGCGCGTGGTATCGAACCAGAAATCGTTGTCGAGGCGGGCTGTGAGCGCCCGGCGCAAGGACCGGTCGAGCGCGCGGAAGAAGGCTGTCCGGCGGCTGGATGGCAGGACGTCGCCCTCGCGCAAATCAACCGATAGGCCAACTGTCTCGAAGGCGAGGTTTGCAATCGGATCAACGGCTTCAGGACCTGAACGCTCGACCAGCGCGGTTACCATGGCGACGTCGCCGGCCACGCTTTCGGACAGGCGTGCGGTCACGGTCTGCCAGTGTTCCTCGAAGAAGGACCAGGTGACGGCCACCTGCATGATGGCGACAGGCAGGACGATGATCAGCAGCGACCGCCCAAACAGGCTGGTAGGCAGGTAGCGCTTTAACCCGAAACGCATTGTCCAGCGCTCACTTTCCGGCCGGCAGCTCGAACACAGGCTCGGCCACCAGCTTATAGCCCTCGCCGCGCACTGTCTGAAGGAATATCGGGTTCTTCGGATCGTCCTCGATCTTGCGGCGCAGGCGGGTCATCTGAACGTCGATCGCCCGCTCGCCCGCCCCGCCCGCTGCTCGTTCGGAGAGCAGATACCGGTCAACCGCCTCGCCGGGAGATTCGGCCAGTGCGGTCAGAAGCGCTGCCTCGCCGCCTGTGAGGCGGACGCGGGTCTCTCCCTGCAGCAGCTGGCCGGTCTCCAGCTCAAATATCCAGCCGCCGAACCGCACGCGCTTTGCGCCCATCTTCTTGGGTATCATGCGCCGCAATATCGCCTGCACCCGCAAGATCAGCTCTTCCGGCTCGAAGGGCTTGGCCAGATAGTCGTCAGCACCCAGCGAAAGCCCCTTGATGCGGTCCTCCGGCTCGCCCCTCGCGGTCAGAAGCAGGATCGGACAGTCATGGGCCTGACGCACCGCGCGGGTCAGCTCGAAGCCGTCCATGCCCGGCATCATCACATCAAGGATGAGCAGGTCGAACGCGAGCGAGCGCAACATGGACAGCGCCTTCTCCGCGTTCGGCGCCGCAGACACGCGAAAGCCGCGTTCCCGGAGGAAGCGGCTAAGCAGGCTGCGTATCCGGTCATCATCGTCAACGACCAGGATATGGGTTTCGGGAGGCAGTCCGGTCATCCTCGCTCCGCCTTGCCAGCAAAGTCATAAAGCGAAGATGGACCGGTTTGGCGCCGCCACAAAGTGGCAGGATGTTACACAGCGTTTCAGCCCGGCCTCACGCCGCGCGGATACGCTCCAGAAAGCGCGAGACGTCGGTGCGCAATTGTTCGGCCTGGCGTCCGAGTTCTCCCGCCGCACCAACAACAGCGCCCGCAGAATTGCTGGTCTCCTGAGCGCCGGAGAGCACTTCGGTGATGGTACGCGAGACCATGCCGGAGCTTTCCGCTGACTGGCTGGTATTGCGCTCGATTTCGGAGGTGGCAGCGCTCTGCTCCTCGACCGCTGCCGAAATGGACGCCGACACACCCGTCACCTGCTCGATCGAGCCGGACACCGCCTCGATGGCCTTTACGGCGGAACTCACGACGTTCTGCACATTGGCGATCTGGCTGGAAATGTCTTCTGTAGCCCTTGCCGTCTGGGCGGCGAGGGATTTGACCTCACTTGCGACTACGGCAAATCCCTTGCCAGCCTCGCCGGCGCGTGCCGCTTCAATCGTGGCATTGAGGGCGAGAAGATTGGTCTGTTCGGCAACGGTCTCAATCAGGCTGACAATCGTACCGATGCGTTCGGCAGCTGCCGCGAGCTCGGCCATGGTTTCAGCCGTACGGCGCGCCTCGTCACGGGCCTGGGACGAGGCCCCGGCCGCTTCGCTCGCCCTTTCAGAAATCTCCGAGATGGCGCGGGTCAGCTCACCTGCGGCCTGCGCGACCGTGCGGGCAGCAACGCTGGCTTCTTCAGAGGCCGCAGCGACGCTGGAGGACCGCTCGGTCGTGCCGGCGGCCGTATCCGCCATGGCTTTTGCGGTCGTGGACAATTCTTCCGATGCCGCCGCGACCGAAGAGACGATCGCCGACACGGTCTTCTCGAAATCCGCCGCGAGCTGGTTGCGTTCCTCTGTCTTGGCCTTCGCTGCGCACGCCTCGATGGTGGACATGCACAGATCCATGTCGAGCATGGCCGCCTTTACCAGCGTATCGAGCGCGATGCCCAGCTCGTCATCATTGCCCAGGCGCTTGATGAGGCTTCGGCTTGCCTGCGCCTTGAAGACAATGGCCTTCACCATGCCGCCGACGATCTTGGCGTAGCCGCCAAAATACCAGGCCGGTTTCAGGCCAAGGCGCGCGTGCGTCTCGCCGATGCGCTGAACCGACTGGAGATAGTCTGAGCCGTATTGCGCATCGCAAATGCGCAGCCAGTGTTCGAGCTGCTTCTGGCGGGCATGGGCACGCACCTCCGCGCTCTTGAACATCACGTCGACTTCGGGATGTTTCGAGATGTCGAGATAGAACTGATCGAGAATGGCAGGTAGCTCTGCTGCAACGAGCGGCTTCAGACTGCGCAAGCGCTGACGGTCAGTATCGGTGAAGTCGAGAAAGTCGAAACGCTCGGCAAGTTCTGAAATAATCATCGCAGCGGCTCCTTCGTCCGCAAATACACTAGCGTACACATAACCCTTCTCACTGAGGGGTTAATGAAGCGCTGCGGATGTTGACCAGTAGAGTGGCCGCCTGGCTCAGGCCCTGCGGAAGGCCGCACGCAGATAGGGAATTGCGCTCCAGGCCGTCATGGCGGCACACAACCAGACACCACCGACCCAGTAGTAGAACCAGCTGGCGATATCGGAGAAACCGGCCGTCACGAAGACGAAAGGTAACGCCACGACGATCATGGTCAGCGCCGTCTTGGCCTTGGCATCGCCGGTGACGGCATAGGCGTCAGGTCCACGCTTCGGCCCGGCAAGCCGCAGGCCTGTTACCAGCACGTCGCGCAGCAGGATGATCCCCACCGGTATGGCCAGCGCCGGATTGCCGCCCGCAATCAGTGTGTAGGCGACGAGATAGGCACCGGTCAGCACCTTGTCGGCAATCGGATCGAGAAGTGCGCCCAGTTCGCTTTGTGCATCAAGGCGCCGGGCCAGCCAGCCATCCAGCCAGTCACTGGCGGCAGATACCGCAAACACGACGCCTGAAAGAACGCCATAGTACACGGCCGATTCCTCAAGCCCCGCGCCAGCGCTCTGAAGGAGCAGCCAGGCCCCGGCGAGGCCGCCAATGGCCCGAAGAACGGTAATCAGGTTGGGAAGCTGGCGCAGCATGACGGGGTATCTCATCCCTGCTCGTGGAAATGGTCATAGATCTTGCGGGCGAGCGCACGCGACACGCCATCGACCGCTTCAAGGTCAGCCAGATTGGCCCGCGATACCGCGCGCGCCGAGCCGAAATGCTTCAGAAGGGCCGCACGGCGTGACGCCCCGATACCGGCAATGTCATCGAGCGGATTGTCCTTGATGGCGCGGCTGCGCGCCGCCCGGTGGCCCGTAATGGCAAACCGGTGCGCCTCGTCGCGCAGCCGCTGCAGGTAATAGAGCACCGGATCATTGGCCGGCAGCCGGAAAGGCGCCCGGCCCGGCATGTAGAAATCCTCGCGCCCTGCGTTCCTGTCCGGTCCCTTGGCAACAGCCGCAATCGGGATGTCGCTCATGCCAAGCTCTTCCATGACCGCCAAGGCCGCCGAAAGCTGGCCCTTGCCGCCATCAATGAGGACGAGGCCCGGCACCGGCGCGCCCTCCTCGCGCTCCTTTGCGAGGCGGGCAAAGCGGCGGCGCAACATCGCTGCCATCATGGCAAAATCGTCATTGGTCGCGGCATCGCCGCCCTTCATGTTGAAGCGCCGGTACTGGCTTTTCTCAAACCCTTCAGGCCCTGCGACGATCATCGCGCCCAGCGCATTCGAGCCCTGGATATGGGAGTTGTCATAGACCTCGATCCGCTCAGGCCTAGCCTCAAGCGCAAAGGTGCGTGCCACGCCATCGAGAAGCTGGGCCTGGCTCTTCGTTTCGGCCAGCGTGCGGCCAAGCGCCTCGCGCGCATTGGTCAGCGCCTGATCGACAAGCTGTGTCTTGGTGCCGCGCTGGGGCCGGCGTATCTCGACGCCATGTCCGGCGCGCAAGGACAGCGCCTCTGCCAGCAACTCACCCTGTTCGGGCTCATGCGAGACCAGCAGCAGGGCCGGTGCGGGCTTGTCTTCATAGAACTGGGCGATGAAGGCGCCCAGCACGTCTTCCGGCGAGGCATCGGCCTCGTGGCGCGGATAGAAGGCGCGATTGCCCCAGTTCTGCCCGGCCCTGAAGAAGAAGACCTGTACACAGCTCTTACCGCCCTCCTGGTGGACGGCGATGACATCGGCTTCCTCGATGCCGTCAGGATTGATCCCCTGGCTGGTGGTCACCGCCGCAATGGCCCGCAAACGGTCGCGCAGGCGGGCCGCGCGCTCGAAGTCCAGCGCCTCGGCGGCCTGTTCCATGTCCCGCTGCAGGCGCTCGCGCAGCGCGCCCGACCGTCCACGCAGAAACTCGCGCGCCTCACCTACGAGCTCGTCATAGCGTTCCGGCGCGATCAGATCGACGCACGGACCGGCGCAGCGCTTGATCTGGTAGAGCATGCAGGGCCGGGTGCGCGCCTCGTAGACGCTGTCGGTACAGGTGCGCAGCAGGAAGGCTTTCTGCAGCGTGTTGAGCGTGTGGTTGACTGCACCGGCGGAGGCGAACGGACCGAAATAGTCACCCTTTATGCGCCGTGCACCGCGATGCTTGGTCAGCTGCGCCGCAGCATGATCGGTACGGATCAGGATGTAGGGGAAGGACTTGTCATCACGCAGGATGATGTTGAAGCGGGGTTTGAGCCGCTTGATGAGGTTGGCCTCCAGCAGCAGCGCCTCTGTCTCGGTCGCCGTAACGACAAACTCCATGCTGGCGGTCAGCGCGATCATCAGCGCGATGCGATTATTGTGGCCTCCCGATTTGGCATAGTTCGAGACCCGCGATTTCAGCTGACGGGCCTTGCCGACATAAAGCACCTCTCCGTCGGCCCCGTACATGCGGTAGACGCCGGGCTTCATCGGAAGGCGCTTAACGTAATCGGCAATGACCTCCGGGCCCGAACGCGCGGACGCCTCGCTGGCGCGGCCCGGCGCATCAGCGGTGTCTGTCGGAGGGGTCTCGGGTTTCTGGGCTCTGGCCATGGTCTGCAAGATAGGCTGTCGCGCGCCTCGCGTCAGCGTCCGGCACACATCCTTAAGCCGCGCTTTACCAAATCAGCGGCTCGCTGAAACCCAAGTCCGGCATGCCTGCACCGGCCCTTGCAGGCGCCAGTCTTTCGAAGGACTGTCCGATGAGTTTCGAGACCCTTGGGTATGACCGCATCGACTGCGCGTTCGAGCCTGCGCATCTGGGCGCACTGCTGGACGCGGTCGGGCGCACGCGCCGCTTCGATGCCTCCCTCTTCCTCACCGAGGCAGAATACGAGGCCAATCCGGTCCACCGCGGCACCAATCCGCGCCCCGGGCGCAACCTCGCCGAGACGCTGGACGGGCTGATCGCGCCGCTGGAGGCCGATCACGGGCTGACCGATGCCCTGCGCCGGGTGCTGGGGCCGGGCCACAAGGTGATGGACCGCAAATTCGTCGCCGGCATGCCCCATGACGAGATACCGGCCTGGCTGCGCGCCCGCATTGCTGACAACAATGTCAATAATCTGGGCCCCTATGTCCGTCCCGAATACCGCGACATGACGTATTTCTGGGGCATCGACCTGCACCAGGACCTGATCGACTGGCCGGCGCGTCCAGCCGATTTCATCACGGTCTATGTCTATCTGGAGGACG
>NZ_JBQLZR010000030.1:0-3312 GCF_052168375.1 Glycocaulis sp. | reverse complement strand
GCCCGTTTGAACGTTCGCGTCCGGTCTTTTCATGGCCGCCCGCGCCATCCGTTGCCAAAACCTCACTCCGGAACCGGGTGGGGTTGGAGGTGTTTGGGGCCGATCCCCTCATGCGTTTCCCCGACGGAAGTCGGGGTCCAGGAAAAGAGCTGGATCCCGGCATGCGCCGGGAAAACGCAGCTGAGAGCGCCTTCCCTCGTCGTTCCCGTCCCCACCTGCGTGGGGGTGACGAATGAGGCGACCGTCTGCGTCAGCTCTCCCATGCAATGCGCCCGAAAGGGGAGAACAGCGGCTCTGCACCGGCCCTTCAGGCGAGCTAACCGGATCGAAGGTGGCCATGACCGGCAAGGCTCATTAGCTTCGACCTCTCGCTTCACTGGAAAAGGAACGGGTCATGCGCCTTGCTGCCGCTTGTGTTTCGCTGATGATTGCGGCAGGCCTTGCCGCCTGCTCACCCGATGCGGAGACGATAGACGTGTCAGACCTTGAGGCCGTGCCCGTGGAGGCACCCTACAGCGCCGAGGCCGATGCTCATGCCGAGCTGGATGCCGCCTATGTGCGCGCTGAACAGTGCGGCACCCGTGTTCTGGTGAAATTTGGCGGCAACTGGTGCCCGGACTGCCGGATATTTGCCGGCATGCTCCAGCTTGAACCTATCGCCGGCTATGTAGCTGAGCACTACGAGATCGTGGCCGTCGATGTCGGCCGCTATGACCATAACATGGATGTGGTCGCCCGCTTTGGCCTTGAAGCGCTGGAAGGCGTGCCGACCGTCATCATCACCAGTGCGGACGGCGAGATCATCAATACCGGCACGGCGGCCGAATGGCGCACCGCGCGCGAACGCAATCCGCAGGACGTGCTGGACTATCTGGTGCGCTATGCCGAGGCGCCGGTTCCAGCCGATGCGGCCCGCGCGCAGACCACGCGTCCATGACATCGCTGCCCTTTGCCGAGCTGCACGCTTTTTGTGATGGCGATGCGCCGCACACCGGCAATCCTGCAGCCGTGGTCCTGCTCGACCACATGCTGGGCGATGATGCGCTTGTAGGCATAGCCCGCTCCAACAATCTTTCCGAAACCGCCTATCTTCTTCCCGAAAAGGAGGATCACTGGTCACTGCGCTGGTTCACACCCGGCGCGGAGGTCGATTTTTGCGGTCATGCCACCCTTGCTGCCGGTGCCTGGCTTCTGTCGGGCGATCATGTGAAGGGGCAGGCGGCGCACTTCTCCACCCGCTCCGGCCCGATGAGTGTGGCTCGCACCGGCGAGCCCGGTCTCTATGCGATGGATTTTCCGGCCATTGCGCTCAAAGCCCCTGGCCAGCACCCCGCCGAGCTGGTGGCGCTGGGCGGCGACCCGGTGGAGGTGTGGGAGCTGGACCGGGCAGAGCCCTGGCCCTGGTATCTGGTGGTCTACAAGACTGCCGGAGCGGTCAATGCGCTGCAGCCAGACCTTGCCCGCCTTAAAGCAAGTAACGCGCTCTGGAGCGTGACGGCGCCGGGCGGTGAGGGCAGTGACTTTGTCTCGCGCCTCTTTGCGCCGTCCATTGGTATCGATGAAGACCCGGTCACCGGTTCGGCGCATTGCGCGCTTGGCCCTTTCTGGGCAGAGCGGCTTGGCCGGGAGGTGCTGACCGCGCGCCAGACCGGCCCCCGGCCGGGCGCGGTGCAGTTGCGCACAGGAAGCTCGGCCCCGGCAAAGGGACGCGTCGGGCTGGAAGGCCGCGCACGCCCCTTCATCGAAGGCCGGCTTTTCCTCTAGCGGCGGCCGATAAAGACCGGCGCGTGGGTCACTTCGACCGGAACCCGGCCCCAGCGCGTTTCGGCGAAGAATTGCTGGCGGCGCGGATCCCAGCGCGCCTCATTGACGTGAATGCGCTGGCCGGTCAGGCCCCGGCGCAGTTCAAAGCGCGTCGGCACGTAGTTGAAGGCGCCCGGATGACAGCGCAGCACGTAATTGCGCTCCCGGCTCCATTGCGCGTGATAGCGTGAACGGTGCTGGTTGTAGTGGCGCAAGGGTGCACACGCGTTTGCATTGACCACGAAATGCCCTTGAGGTCCGGCCCAGCCGCGCGGCTGCTGCCAGCGCTGGGCCTCTGCCGGCGCGGCCAGAGTGGCAAGACCCGCCAGGCCCAGGCTGGCGGCGATCAGGAAGGTGGCGGGTTTGAACATGTCGGTCATCCTTTGCTCTGCCGGAGCCTGATCCCGGTCAAGGGACGCACGGCTCCATCCATGGCAGGCAAGGTGACAGAGGCTGGCTGAACGCCCGCTGGCCGCCGCAGTCAGCTTGCGTTCACCAAGCTGAACAAGGTTGCGCTTGCAAATGCCCTGTCCGGCATGGTCAGGTGACGCCGAACGGCAATCATGCGATTGGCCATCTCACGGGCGCGGGGCGTCCCGGTTTACGGGTCAGAGGGGTTGAAGGATGCGGGCATTTCTGGGCGCGCTGGCGATAGCGTCAGCCATTTCTGCGGTGGTTATCTGGTCATTTGGTGACGAACCCGAAAGTGTGCAGGCGGCGACGTCCGTGGCGGCGGATCCGACCATTCTCACTTCGCGTGACTATGCGCGCATCCTGCAGCAATTCCAGAAGCCTGCGCCCCAGCGCCCCGGCGATGTCCGGCCGGCGGGCTATACCGGTGATGATAGCTGCCGCCACGCCAATGATGGCGAGTGCGATGATCCGGGCATCGGCACCGGCGCGTGTCCTGCAAATACCGACTATTCCGACTGCTTCCGCATCGTCTCCGGTCAGGAGGACGATAGCTGCCAATGGGCCAATGATGGCGAGTGTGACGAGCCGGGCTTTGGCACAGGCGCCTGTACACAGGGCACCGACGTGACCGATTGCGGCGATGTCACCCATCTGCGCTTCCGCAATGACAGCTGCGAATTCGCCTTCAATGGCATTTGCGACGAGCCGGGCGAGGGCACGGGCCGCTGCCCCACGCGTACCGACCGCTCCGATTGCGGCGGCCGCCACCGTCCACTCACCATCAACGACCATTTCTTCGGCAATGATGACCGGGTGATGATGGACACCTCGCAGTTCCCGTGGAGCGTGGTGGGCACCATCCAGGCCGACCGGGGCGGCACCTGCACGGCGACGCTTGTCGCGCCGAACGTCATCGCGACCGCTGCACACTGCATCCATTCTGAAAACCAGCTTTATGCCGGCGGCGTGTTCACGACCGGTTTCGCGTTGCCCGGCGGGCCTCGCACCGCACGCGTGGTCGATCACCTGATCGACGAGGAATGGGACAGCCAGCGCTTCAGCCAGACCGATGAAATCGATGGCACGGACTGGGCG
>NZ_JBQLZR010000029.1:0-16961 GCF_052168375.1 Glycocaulis sp. | reverse complement strand
TCAAGGCTCGCCGCGCCATCACGGGCGAGCGGCGAAGGTTCGCCGCAGATCAGGCAAGCCAGATGTTCAGCCAGCAGCGGTGCATGGGCAAAGCCGCGCGCGCCAAATCCGGTCAGCACATAGAGCCCCTCGATCGGCTCCGCATCGCGGCCAGTCGCCTGACCGGCAGCCGGAAGACGGTCGGGCAGGACGCAGCGCACCCCGCCCCAGTGCTCAAGGACGGCGCCAAGCCCCTCCCCGATGACCGGGTCGAAGGCAACTACAGCCTCCCGGATTTGCGCGGCTGCCTCATCGGCGGAAAGCGCCCCGCCGCGCTCATGCGTCGCCCCGGCAAGGACAGACCCGTCAGGCAGCGGGACAAGATAATGCCCCCAGGCCAGAGGCCGGATGATTTCAGGTCCATCATAGGCAAACCGGGCGGTCTGGCCGGGAAGACCCGAGGCTGGCAGATGAAGGCCGCTTCCCTCAGGTATCGCGCCTGCGCCCGGCGCCAGAACCACGCACTCTGCTTCGGTGACAAGCCCGCCAAAAGAATCGCTGATCCGCCAGCCTCCGCCTGAAAGCGGCTCCAGCCGTGCGGCGCCGCGATCCAGCACAGCCAGATCGCCAGCCAATGCGTGCAGTATCCTGGCTGGCTCCAGCCAGCCGGCCCGCTCCATGGCCAGACCGTCTGCAACGGGACTGATCCCGGCGCCCGCCATCATCGCGGCAATACGATTGAGGCGTCCCGCCCCGTCATTGCCGCCTTCAACGCGTCGCACACCTGAACCGTGAAACCCGTCCATCGTGCCAAAAAGCGTTCGGGCATAGTCAAATGCCGCCAGAAGCGCACGGACATGAGGCCGATCGGCAGCTTCCAGACGCGGGGTCAGCAAGGCGGCGATGCCGCCCGATGCGCCGGTACCCCAGCCTCCACTGGCAATGATGTGCGGCGTCACACCGCGGCCCTTTAGCGCAAAGGCAAGGCTCGCCGCCGCCACGCCGCCGCCAATGATCGCGATGCGTGAAGGCGCGGGGACGCCAGCCGACAAGGCCCCGCCCTCGAACACCGCTTCGAGGCGCTGGCGTTTGCGTCCGAAGCCCGGCACGCGTTCAACCGAGAAACCCGCCTCTGCGAGGCCGCGCCGCACATGGCCCGCCACGGTGAACGTGCCAAGACGCGCGCCGGGCTTGGACAGCCGCGCGATATGGCCGAACACATCCTGTGACCACATCTCGCCATTGAGGGAGGGGGCAAAACCGTCGAGGAACCAGGCATCGGCGGCGAAATCCATCGCCGTCAGAGCCTCGTGCGCCTCGTCGTGAAACACGGTGAGCACGACCCGTCCACCAGCGAAAATGCGCCGGTGTGGCCCTTTCGATGGCAGCGGCCAGAGCGCCGCCAGCGCTTCGGCCTTTTCACGCAACTCCGGGAACGCTGCGAGGGCGCGCGCAGCATCGCCCCGGCTCAGCGGAAAGCCTTCCAGAGACATAAAATGCAGGCGCGCGTTCGCAGGGGCGACCGCCTCGAACAATTCCCAGGCGGCCAGGAAGTTCAGCCCGGTGCCAAAGCCCGTCTCACCGATGATGATCGTCCCGCCTTGGGCAAATCGCTCCGCCAGCCGGCACCCGTCGAGGAACACAGCGCGTGTCTCGGCCAGGCCATCCTCGGCAGAAAAATAGACATCGCCCCCGCGGGCGCGCGGCGTTCCCGGCTCGCTCCAGTCAAGATCGGCAAGGGGTCTGACAAGGCTGTCGCTCATGCCCCACCGGCTACACGCGAAGCCGGGCGGGGGCAATCCGGCCCTTCACGCAAGAAAAAGGGCCGCAGCGTCACCGCCGCGGCCCCTGACAAGGCAAATCCCCCGATTTGTCTTTTTCTACTCCGAGCCGATGCTCGACAGCGCCTCTTCCAGCTCGGTGAAGCTCGGCTGCATGGCGCTGGGCACATTGCCCCGGCCGATCTCGACCGAAATCTGGGCCGCATTGCCGTGCAGGTGAGCCACCAGCACGCTCTGGATGATCTTGTAGAAGATCGCTTCCTCGTCATAGATCTCCTTCAGGCGGTTCGCGAACGGGCCGACAAAGCCGTAGGCGAGGAACACGCCGAGGAAAGTACCCACCAGCGCCGAGCCGATCATCGCGCCGAGATATTCCGGCGGCTGGGTGATCGCGCCCATCGTCTTGATGATGCCGAGCACCGCGGCCACGATGCCCAGCGCCGGCAGGGCGTCGGCCATGTTCTGCATCGCATGGGCAGGGCCGGCGGCCTCGTGATGGTGCTTTTCAAGCTGCTTTTCCATCGCGTCTTCAACCTGGTGCGGATCTTCCAGGTTCATCGTCATCATGCGCAGCGTGTCGCAGATGAAGTCGACGGCGAAATGGTCCTTCATGATGCGCGGATATTTCGAGAAAAGCGTGCTCTCGTGCGGCTTCTCGATATGGGCTTCCAGCGCGATGACACCCTTGGTCTTCATCGTCTTGGTCAGCGAGAACAGAAGCGCGAGCAGGTCACGATAGTCCTGCGGCTTCCATTTCGGACCGGAGAAGAGCTTGGCGAGATCGCCGGCGGTCTTGCCGACCGTCTTGCCCGAATTGCCGATAAGGAAGGCGCCAACGGCGGCGCCGCCAATCATCATCAGCTCGAAAGGCAGGGCCTTGAGAATGACGTCGAAATGGCCCCCGGCAAGCATGAAGCCGCCAAACACCATGCCGAACACAACGACAATGCCGATTATCTGAAACATGTACCCACCATCCCGCAGTCTTCCGGAGCCGTTCTGGCCGGACCGGGTGAAAGGGCGGATTTTTCCGCTTCTCCTCCCCCGGCCCATGTCCGGTTTCGGGACGTTTCTACGCGAAGATGCTTAAAGCCCGGTTTTCATGCTGTTAGCGGAGCGTTTACGCGATGGCCGGGCAGGACTATGCCTCTAGCCCATGCCCCTGACCGCAAACCAGCAGACACGGGCGGACCGGCGCGGCGCCTTCCGCCTTCTCTTCATCTGCCTCATGGCAGTGGGGATCGGCAATTCGATGCTGTTTGCGATTCTGCCGCCACTGGCGCGCGATATCGGCATTGACGAGATCTATGTCGGCGCGATCTACACCCTCTCCGCCCTGATGTATCTGACGATGAGCCCGGTATGGGGCGGCCTGTCAGACCTTTATGGACGAAGGCCTCTGGTGGTCTTCGGCCTTGGCACCTATGCCGCTTCGACGGTCATCCTCGCTGCAGGCGCCTGGGCCGGGCAGAGCGGCTTCCTGCCGCCTCTGGTCGCCGTGCTGGCCATGGCGCTGGCGCGCGCGCTCTTTGGTGCCTTTGGCTCTGCGACCGGCCCGGCTGCACAGGCCTATGTGGCAGACCGAACCGCGCCATCCGAACGCACACAGGCCCTCGCCGGCATGACTGCGGCGTTTGCCCTTGGCGGCATGATCGGCCCGGCGCTCGCAGCGGCGTTTTCCGAACGCATCGGCATGGTGCCCTTCATGATCATGATCGCGGTGCTAGTCGGAGCCTGCGCCCTGATCGTGCGCCTGACGCTGCCGGAGAATACACCGCCAAGCGCGCGCGACCGCCGTCCGCTCAATCCGCTCGCCCAGTTCGCGTTTGCCGGAGACGGACGGGTGCGCGCCTTCGTGCTGTTTGGCTGTGCGGCCTGGCTGGTGCAGGCGGCGAGCCTGCAGGCCATCGGCTTTTTTGTCATGGACCGGCTGGAGCTTGATACCACCGCCGGATTGCAGCTTGCAGGCGTCGCCCTGACAGCAGGTGCCGCCGCCCTGATCTTTGCCCAGCTTGTCGCCATTCCGGCCCTGAAAGTATCGCCGCGCGTGCTGATGCTGATCGGAACCGGGCTGACACTCGCTGGCCAGATAGAGCTGATCTTCTCGGGCGGCTATGCCTCGATCGTGCTCGGATTTCTGCTGAATTCTCTGGGCTTCGGCTTTGCCCGCTCCGGCTTTACCGGCGGGGCAAGCCTTGCCGTCAAACCCGGCGAGCAGGGCCGGGCTGCCGGCGTGACCGCCGCCACAGCCGGCCTTGGCTTCCTGATCGCACCCCTGTCAGGCCTCTGGCTTTATCAGGCGGTGGGCCCGACCGCGCCCTTCATGCTCAATATCGTGCTGTCGTGTGTGGCGCTGGCCGTTGCCGCTTTCCATCCGCGCGTGCGCCTCGCCGCTGCGCCTCTCGAGCAGGGCGAAGACGAAGGCGGCGTGGTGTGAGGCTATTTCTCCTCGTCACCCCCACGAAGGTGGGGGTCCAGAGATCACAACGCTCAGTCGGTCGCCAGCGGCTCTGGGTTCCCGCCTGCGCGGGAACGACGACAACTGTTATTTACCGCGCCGCGTCGGCCGCGATCACGGCGTTATAGAGAGCCAGCCCCGCATAGCCGTCAGGCTCAAGACCATTGGCGCTCTGGAACGCGCGAATGGCACGGCGCGTGTTCGGTCCGACCACACCATCAAGCCCGCCCGGATCATAGCCGAGCCGGGCAAGCGCCTCCTGCAATTCGCGCGACTGGGAGCGGCTGATCGGCGGATTATCCGTCGGCCAGCCGGTCGCCATGCCCGCATCACCCGTCTCGAACGCGCGGGCGAGATACGCCACGCCCAGCGCATAGGCGGTCGAATTGTTGTAGCGCAGGAGCGCCTCGAAATTGCGATAGACCAGAAAGGCCGGTGCATTCGCGCCAGCCGGGATTACCAGCCGCGCGGAGCGGTAAAGATCGTCAGCCGCCCATTCACCCGAGGCCGGGCTGATACCCAGCGCCGCCCAGTCGGCGACATTGCGGCGCTGGCTCTCGCTCCAGCCTGCAAAGTCAAACCCTTGGGGCAGGCTCACTTGCGTAAAGACCGGCTCACCATATTCCCAGCCCGCACGGGCCAGAAGATTGGCGGCGCTGCCCAGCGCATCGCCCTCATTGCGCCAGATATCGCGGCGTCCATCGCCATCGAAATCGACCGCGCGCTCCATATAGGTGGCCGGAATGAACTGGGTCTGGCCCATCGCGCCTGCCCAGGAGCCCAGAAGGTCATCGCGGCTTGCATAGCCGCGCGCAATCATCTGCGCGACAGCGCGAAGCTGGCTTTCGGCCCAGCCCCGGCGGCGGCCTTCCCAGGCCAGCGTCGACAGGGAACGCACTACGTCAAAATTGCCCTGGATCTCGCCATAGGCACTTTCAAGACCCCAAATGCCCACAAGGATATGGCGGTCCACCTCGAAGCGTTCCTCGACGCCGATCAGCGTATCGCTGATACCGGCCGCCGCGCGCTGGCCGTTGGACACACGGGCGTCCGAGACCGCGCCTTCAAGATACTGCCAGATCGGACGGACAAATTCAGGCTGGGTCTGGTCACGCTCGATTACGGTGGGATCAGGCTCAAGCCCGTCCAGCATGGCCGAGACGATGGCCGGATCAACGCCTTCCGAGCGCAGATCAGAGGCGAACCCGTCGCGCCAGGCCGTGAAGGGAATATCCTGTGCACCAGCAAGCCCGGCGAGCGACGAGGCCAGCACAAGACCGGCCAGAGCCGAGCGGCCGGCAGCCTTCAGGCGAAGGGGAAAACGCACAAGGTTTGGCATGGTCACAGAGTCCTCAACCGGGGATCAGGGCGCAAGTCTTTCTTCTAGCACGGACAAGATCAACGCGTGATGAACACCGCAGGGTCCATGGTTAGCAGATGGTTTACGCTAACCATATAAATTAATTATGTTTTCTCACCGCTCATTAAGGCTTGCCTGCTAGATTGCGCGCGTATGTCCGGCTGCAGGCCTGCAGTCCGGCAAGGCATGGAGGGCCGCGCCAGCGCGGTCCGGGCAAGGGCAGGACGACATGAAACGCCTCGCACGTTTTTTCCGCGACCGGTCTGGCAATGTTGCCGTGATCTTTGCGCTGTCGCTGGTTCCGGTCATGGGACTGGCGGGGGTGGCAGTCGATACCGCCCAGCTTATCAATGTGCGCACATCCCTTCAGGCCGAAGCCGATGCCACGGCGCTGAACGCCGCCGTGGGCGGACCCACGACCGACTTTTCCTCCCAGATAAATGCGATGAACACGCGCGTGATGGCCGCTTTTGGCGGCTCGGGCCTCACCGGGCTCAGCGTCAACGGCAACTGGGACGGTCTCGACTTCACGGTCGATGCCAGCGCGCGCGTGCCGACCATCCTCATGCATTCCCTGCCGGGGGTTAGCGATAATGTCCGCGTCGCGGTGCGGGCAACGGCGCGCCTGCACCAGGCACTCGAACAGTACGAACCACCGGAGGTGAGCTGGCTCGACCCGGAAGCAGGCGATTATAACCGCGTCTATGTCTATTGCTTCGATCCGGACCCGGATTCGGGCAAGACGATGGAGCAACGCCGTACCCAGCGCACGCCCGTGCAGGACAATAACGGCGTGAACTTCCTGACCCGCTGGCCGAACCAGTATCAATGGCCGCGCTGCGAGGAAGGCGAGGCGATCAGCTTCGAGCTCTACAATCTGCGCTTCTCGCGTAACAATTCCGAACGGATCGACCAGAATCCCAATAATGACCGCAACTGGTGCCAGCACACGGCAACAGCGGATTTCCCCAATCCGTGCCGGCATCGCTATTTCTCCGACACCAGCCGGGTGAATGGCGAGGAACGCCATGCCGGCCTGCAATACGACATTCTGGAAACAATCCTGTGCGACAGCCTGGAAGACTGCCGGCCCGCAAGCGAAGGCGGCATCCTTCCCTCGGGCACCGGCCGCACGCCGCAACAGGCCACCCAAGGCTGCAGCCCGGGCCGCTACATGTATTTCGGCTGGGAAGACCGCCCGCCGGGACTGCCCGGCGGCACCGCCAACTGGACCCAGATGGGCTGGACCGACCGGGATTATGATGACATCCGCATCATCATGGAATGCCCCGCGCTCGATGTTAGCTCGGAGCGCTATGTCCGCCTCATCGAGTAGGCCCTTCAACACCTGTGCAGGCCATGATGCGCTGGCGGTTGACTTGCGCCGGGGCGGACTGTAACACCTGCGCTCCCTAGAACACGCGGGCGGCTTTCCGGCCCCGCTCCAGGTACGAGACAAGACCCATGAAAGTGCGCAGCTCCATCCGCTCCCTGAAAGCCCGGCACCGCGACTGCCAGGTGGTGCGCCGCCGTGGCCGCGTCTACGTGATCAACAAGACCGACCCGCGCTTCAAGGCCCGCGCCGGCTAGATCACTTACCCGGCGCTCTGAATCGTGCCCGTGCGTGCCATCCTCTGGGATCTGGGACGCACGCTGGTCGACTGGGACCCCGATTATCTCTACCGCCGATTGATCCCGGACGCAGATGCGCGCCGGGATTTTCTCATGTCTGTCTGTACGCTTGACTGGCACGAGGCTCATGATCGCGGTGTTGCCATGGCTCAAAACCGGCAAGCCCTGATCGCCCGGCACCCGCATCAGGCAACCCTGATCGAAGCCTGGGACACGGGCTGGAATGCCATGTTCGACGGTTACATGCCCGGCATGGACGGCCTTGTCGAAGCCCTGAACGCGCGCGGCGTTTCGCAATTTGCCCTCTCCAACATGCCGGCGGAGAAATGGCCGGACGTGCTGGCGCTCTATCCGGCCTTTGCCCTGTTCGAGACCGCCGTGATCTCCGGTCAGGAAGGCCTCGTAAAGCCCGACCCTGCGATCTATGCGCTGACAACGCAGCGCATATCGGCTGCGCCGGAAGAGACCCTCTTCATCGATGACAGGCTGGACAATATCGAGGCCGGTGCCCGCGCCGGGTTCGCCGTGCATCACTTCACCGGTGCCGGACCTCTGAAAGCGGAACTCGCCCGTCTCGGCCTCCTCTGACCGCACCTGCTGGCCGAAGTGCCCGCCAGCGGCTAGGCTTTGCCTTGGAACGATCCAGCCCCATCTTTGTTGTCAGGGCTTGGGAAGAGCTATCTACCCGGAGGTACGCATGAAGCGCTTACTTGCAGGATTTGCCGCCAGCGCAGCCCTTCTGGCCGCGTGCGCGGAATCGACACCCTACCAGCGCGCCGCGAGCGCGGGAGGGTATGGCTACTCTGAACAGCAGATCGAGCAGAACCGGTTTTCGGTCGCCTTTTCGGGCAATTCACTGACCGAGCGCCAGTCTGTGGAGACCTTCCTGCTCTACCGGGCCGCGGAACTGACCCGCGAGCAGGGCTATGACTATTTCCGCCTGATCCGCAGAGATACCGAGGCCGAGCGCCGCTTCACCGGCACCACGCCGATGCGCCCTTACGGCCACTTTGATGTCTTCTACCGTTACTACCACCCGCGTCATGGCTGGTATGGCTGGCGTGACCCGTTCTGGGATGACATCAATTTGCGCGAAGTGACCCGCTACGAGGCCATGGCCGAGATCCAGCTTGGCCGGGGTCCGACACCGGACAGCCCCGACGCGTTCGACGCCGCTGACGTGATCCGCAATCTGGGTCCGCTGGTGCGCCCGCCTGTTCAGTAAAGGCTTCGCAACGCAAACAGCAAAACCCCGGACCAGCCGGTCCGGGGTTTTTTCATTGCCGCCGTGGGCCGGTTCTAGAAGGTCGCTGACAGACCCACCAGCACCGCGCGCGGCGCACCCGGGCGAAGGCCCGCCGGGCTGCGCGAGGCGGCATAGGCTTCATCGGTGAGGTTGCGGACCTGCACCCGCGCGCGCACCGCCTCGGTCAGGTCATACCAGAGGGCAAGGTCTGCCGTGGCATAGGAATCGAGGAACTGACCGGCGGGGATATTGCCCTGCCCCGCCACGGTGCGGCGCTCGCCGTTCCAGGTGATGGCCAGCTGGCTGCCAAAGCGGCCCTGCTCCAGACCGATAGACGCAAACCATTGATGCTCCGGCAGGTAGGGGAGCTGGTCGCCCGCCTGCACATTGCCCCAGGGGCCATAGCCCGACGCAAAGGCGGTCTGGAACTCGGCATCGGTCCAAGTATAGGCCGCACGTACCGGCACCGCGATGACGCTCCAGCCTGCAAAGGCGGCCAGATCCGTACCGGCGGACAGTTCGAGCCCCCTGACATCCACCTCGCCGCCGTCGAACTGGGCGCCGATTGTGCAGCCCCCGCCCGTCGAAGCCGTGCAGGTGCCGATCAGGTTGGAATAATCATTGAAGAAACCGACCGCCTCGATAAAGGCTGCCTCACCGGTCCAGCGCAGGCCCGCCTCCCAGTTCACGGCGTCTTCCGGGTCGCTCTGCGAGGACGGAGAAGACGGGGCAAACCCGCGATGTACGCCGCCAAACAGGGCGATGCTCTCACTGAGCTGGTAGCGCACACCAAGGCCCGGGATCAGAACATCGGTCGTGCTGCCGGTCACGGTCGTGGCGCCGGTGCGCGCAGGATCGCTGCCCGCCCAACGGGTTTGCGTGCCCTCGATGCGCTCATAGCGCAGGCCCGGCACCAGGGTGAGCGCGCCAAAGCTCACTTCATCCTGAACGAAGATGGCGAGCGCTTCAGCCTCGCTGATCCGGTTATCATGCTGGCCGGGCGCCTGGGCGCCGGTCTGGACCAGCTGCGAGTTGTCCATGCGGTAGAAGACCTCGTTCTGGAAACGGTCTTCGCTGTCGCGGTGCGCCCGCACACCCACCCGCCAGCGATGCGCCGCACCGAACAGGCTTGCATCGCCTGCCAGCTCCACCTGAACACCCTCGGCGAGATAGGAGCGGTTATTGTTGCGGCTGATGACCGCGCCATCGATGGAGACAAGGCCCGGCTGCCCGGTCAGCACCGCATACTCCGCGGCAAAGGTGACGGGATCGGACAACACAGCGCCCAGAGAGCGCCGGCCTGCCCCGGCATTGACGCCTTCCACCTTGAACCAGTTGCGCGCCACTTCGTCGCGATAGGTCAGCGCGGTGAAATTGAGCCCGTTATCGAACGCGGCGTCATAGCGCAGCACCCAGCGCGACTGATCAACATTGATCTGGTCATTGGCGCTGGCGGCATAGCGGCGATAGGGATTGGCCGCGAAATCGGCATCGGTGAGGCCCATATAGGTCTCGTCAGACGTCTCGTCGGAGGTCTGGTAGCGCAGCTCTACCGCATGGCTCACCCCTTCCCCGTCAAACTCCGCGCGCAGACGGGCGCCGAAATCGGTCAGGTCAAACCCGGTCGTCTGGTCAGGGTTGAAATCGATCGTCTTGAACCCGTCCGCGCTATCGGTATAGGCCTCGACCAGCCCGCCCAGACGCACGCCTTGCGAAACCTCTGTCATGCCACCGGCATAGGCATGGACGCGGCGCGCCTCCTCTTCACCGGCGGTGATCGCCAGACGTCCCGACCAGCTTTCGGGCACAGGCGTGGAGAGGAAATTGACCGATCCGCCTTGCGTGCGCGGACCATAGCGGACACCGGCCGCCCCCTTGACGATTTCCACCCCTGCCATGCGGCCGACATAGGGCGAGTAATAGGCTGCCGCCGCCGAATACGGCGCTGGCGCGGCGAGGATGCCGTCTTCCATCAGGACTATGTTGGCAGACCGGTCGAGCCCGGTGCCGCGCAAGCCGATATTCGGCCGCAGGCCGTACCCGTCCTCTTCCTGGATGTTCACGCCCGGCACCTGACGCAGCACCCGGTTGATGTCGGTATAGTCCTGCACCTGCAGGACTTCGCTTGGCAGCAGCGTGGCCGCGCCTGCGACATCGCGCGCATCGCCCTTCAGGCCGATGATCGTGATCGTCTCGACATCGAGATCGGCATCATTGGCGGTGTTGGCCGCAGCCTGGGCAGAAAGGGCCAGCATGGCCGTGCCGGCAAGAAGAAGTGAGCGCATCGAACTGGCGTCGTCCCTGAGATGAAATGTAACTGAGAATAAGTCTCACCTACAGGACGCGCGAAAGCCTGCCAATAGCAGCTGAGAATGAATTGCAGTTAGGAGCGGGAAAGCAGGCGGCGGCGCACTCCACCCTCGTCATTCCGGCGAAAGCCGGAACCCAGTTCTTTTAGTCTCGCAACGCATCCGCGTTGCGATGTTCCGCGCATTGGCGCGGGCGCGCGGTCGCGCTTGCGGCGCTGCGTGCCGGGGGGCGTCCACCCCCCCCGGCGGTAACCCCGGGTATCTTGCCAGCGCTATTTCGGGGGCATGCGCGCGCCGGCATCGAGGCGGACGCATTCGGCGTTGATGTAGTCATTGCCGACCATGAAGGCGACGAGATCGGCATATTCGGCCGGCGTGCCAAAGCGCTGCGGGAACTGGAGGTGGCTGGCGAGGTTCACTTTCACTTCCGGCGGCATTTGCTGGTAGATCGGCGTCTCGAAGAAGCCCGGCAGGATGGTGTTCACCCGCACGCCCTCACGCGCGAGATCGCGCGCCATCGGCAGGGTCATGCCGTAAATCCCGCCCTTGGAGGCCGAATAGGCAACCTGGCCGATCTGGCCGTCCTGCGCTGCAACAGACGCGGTATTGATGATGACACCCCGGCCCGACGCGTCGGGGTCGAGGGTCAGCATGCCTTCGGCGGACAGCACGGCGCAGTTGAACGAGCCGATGAGGTTGATGTTCACGACGAGGGCAAACTTGTCGAGCTGGTGGCCGACAATCTCGCCCGAGGAGGAGCGGCGCGCGGTCTTTTCCGCCCAGCCAATGCCGGCACAGTTGACGAGGATCCGCTCCTGCCCGTTGGCGGCGCGCGCCTTTTCGAAACCGGCCTTCACGCTTTCCACGTCGGCGACGTTCACCTTGGCGAAGACACCGCCCAGCTCCTTGGCGAGAGCCTCGCCACGCTCGGCATTCAGATCGAAGATCGCCACCTTGCAGCCCTCGGCTGCCAGACGCCGGGCCGTGCCCTCGCCCAGACCTGATGCCCCGCCCGTGACAACCGCGCTTGCGCCTTTGAACTGCATGGAAAATCTCCCCGTTGGACTGCTTGTTTTGCTGCACATGCGATGCGCACACGCACCGCGCCGGTATCAGGAAATAGCGCCTCGGCGCTTCTGAGGGAAGCACGGGGATGTTATGAGCCAGCATCACGATCCCGACCCGAACCGGAGAGCCGCCCATGACCCGACCGACTGCCCTTGTCCTCCACGGAGGCGCCGGTGTGCTGGCCAATCGCTCCTATGAGCGTGAAGTCGCGCATTTGCGCGAACTGGCCGAAGAGGGAAAGGCCTTGCTGGCCGGGGGCGGCCATGCGGTCGACATTGCGGTGAAGCTGGTCCGGGCGATGGAGGAAAGCGCGCTCTATGTCGCAGGGCGCGGCGCCTCGCCCAACACGGCTGGCCGCTACGAGCTCGACGCATCCATCATGGAAGGCCCGTCGCGCAAGGCGGGCGCGGTTGCCGCGCTGGAGGGCTTCATTTCGCCCATCACGGCAGCGCGCGTGGTCATGGATTCGACGCCCCATGTGCTGATCGCTGGAGCGGGCGCGGCGGACATTGCCCGCTCGCACGAGATTGAAGAGATCAGTGATCCCGAAAGCTACTACCAGCCTGCCGCCGTGCCCGACGGGCGCGAGATAGCGACCGGCACGGTGGGATGCGTGGTGCTGGACGCAGACGGTATCCTGTGCGGCGCCACCTCGACCGGCGGAACGCTGCGCAAGCGCTGGGGCCGGGTCGGTGATACGCCGATTATCGGCTCTGGCACCTGGGCCGATGCCCGTGTCGCCGTGTCCTGCACCGGTCAGGGCGAATACTTCATGCGGGCGAACGCCGCGGCCGATGTCTCGGCGCGCATGCGCTATCTGGGGTCTAACCTGGAAGAGGCCGTGCAGGGCGTGCTCGATGACATTGCCGAGCTGGGCGGCGATGGCGGCATCATCGCTGTCGATTCAAGAGGTGAGGTCAGCGCCCGCTACAACTCGCAAGGCATGAAGCACGCGATCGTGTACGCCGACGGGCGCATCGAAGCGGGCATGCAGCGCTAAAGGGCCGTTACGCCGCGTCGGTATGGGCCATGCCGGAAAGGATGGCGCCGACAGCGGCTGAATCCGGCGCAGCCCGCAGGGCGGTGCGGATATCCTCGCGCCGGAACAGGCGCGCAACCCGCGCAAGGGCCTTCAGATGCTCGGCGCCGGAATCTTCCGGAGCCAGAAGCAGGAAGACGAGATCGGCGTGACGGCCATCGACAGAATCGAAATCGACCGGCGTCTTCAGGCGCGCAAACACGCCGCACACCCGGTCGACATCGCTCGTGCGGGCATGGGGGATGGCCACGCCATCGCCCACACCCGTCGAGCCGAGCTTTTCACGTTCCATAACGGCATCAAGCACCCGGCGCGCGGGCACATGCAGCGTGCGCTGCGCCAGATCGCACAGGGATTGCAGCACCTGCTTGCGGCTGGTGCCGGGCAGGTCTGCTACCGCCCCGCCGGGCGGAATCAGGTCTGACAATGCCATGTCACGCCTTTGCTTGTCGGTGGGCCCCAGACGGGCCCCTGTCAGCGAACGGCGCTGTCTTTAGCGGCTCGAGCCGGATCAATCCACCCCACATGACCATCAGGACGTCTATAGACCACATTGAGCGATCCGCTTGCCGCATTCCGGAACAGCATGAACGGCGTATCGAGCACGTCCATCTCGTGCACCGCCATGGAGACGGTCAGCGTACGCAGCTCGCCCACCGTCTCGGCGACGATCACCGGCTCGCTGCCGCCCGTTGCGCCGCCATCATCAATGTCGGCATCGTCCTCATCGAGCGTGACGGCGCGGCCATTGCCGCGGAACACCACGATGGGTGTCTCCTCGGCAGGCAATTCCTGCTTGTTCTCTGCGTGATGATCCTTCAGGCGGCGCTTGTAGCGGCGCAGACGTTTCTCCAGATGCTCCACGGCGACTTCGGCGGCCGCATAGGCGTCCGCGCCCTCACCGGTTGCCTGCAGGAAAGCCCCGGACGGCAGGTGCAGCGCGCACTCCACCCTGAAACCGAACCCTTCCTTGGCGGCGGTGACAAACGCCTCGCCCGGACGGCTGAAGTATTTCGCCGTACCTTCCTCCACCTTGCCCTCGATGCGTTCACGCAGGGCCGGAGAAACGTCAATACCTTTGGATACAAACTGGATGTGCATGTTGGCTCCATCTGCCGCTGGCGCGTTGCGCGGAGTGCAGGGAGCCTCTTTTTTCAAAAGGCCCCGTGCGTCTGATACAACGCGTGGCCGAAAATCCGGTTCTGGGCCGGATGCAGTGACGGTAGCAAGCCGGGCGGGCGCGTCAATGCAGATAACTGGTTAATGACGAAACCGACAGATTGCGCCGGGCTGTCCTCTACCGCTTCATCATCCGGCGGCGCTGGACCGAGGAGGGGATATTCATCGCCTCGCGGTATTTTGCCACGGTCCGGCGGGCGATCTCGATGCCGTCGGCCAGCAGGCGGTCGACAATGGCGTCATCGCTCATTACCTCGTTGACCGTCTCCGACTGGATCATCGCCTTGATGCGGAAGCGCACCGCCTCGGCTGAATACGCTTCACCGCCATCGGCAGAGGCAATGGACGAGGTGAAGAAGTATTTCAGCTCGAACAGGCCGCGCGGTGTGGAGACATACTTGTTCGAGGTCACACGGCTGACCGTGCTTTCATGCATGCCAACCGCGTCCGCGACCGTCTTCAGGTTCAACGGGCGCAGCCACGCCACCCCCTTGGCCAGGAACGCATCCTGCTGGCGGACGATCTCGCTGGCCACTTTCAGGATGGTGCGCGCGCGCTGATCGAGGCTTTTGACCAGCCAGGAGGCATTCTGCGAACACTCCGTGATGAAGGTCTTTTCCTCTGCCGTGCGGGCGGTGCGCGCAATCTGCGCGGCATAGCGGTTATTCATCAGCACGCGCGGCAGCGTGTCGGTATTCAGCTCCACCGCCCAGCTGCCATCGGGGCGCTCGCGCACATAGACGTCCGGCTCCACGGCGCGGGTGCTGTCTGAACCAAAGGCGAGGCCCGGCTTGGGCGTCAGGCGCTTCAGCTCGGCAATCATGTCCTCGAGATCTTCCTGATCGACCTCGCACAGGCCGCGAAGCGCAGCGTAGTCATGCTTTGCCAGAAGCGGCAGATTGTCGACGAGCGCCGCCATGGCCGGATCGAGCCGGTTGCGCTCGGCCAGCTGAAGCGCGAGGCATTCCTGCAGGCCGCGCGCCATCACGCCGGCCGGTTCAAAGCCTTGCAGGCTGGCAAGGATGGCTTCCACCTCCGACACCGTGACGCCCAGGCGCTCGGCGGTCTCGGCAAGGTCGGCGCGCATATAGCCATCATCATCGGCCAGATCGATCAGATGCGCCGCGATCAGCCGGTCGGCGCCGGTGAGAGCCAGATCGGCAAGCTGATCGTGAAGGTGCTCGCGCAGGGTCTTTTCCCGGCTGGCATGGGAGGCGGCGTCGAACGCCTCGCCATCAAGACCGCCGCCGCCCTTGCCCGCGCGTGACCAGTCGACCGCGCCGCCGGAATCGCGCGCGCCCGCCAGATCGGGGGCGCTGTCGGCATACATGGCTTCGCGATCGGCATCGAGCGCTTCATCGGCGGCTGAAGAGGGCGTGTCGAAGCTCAGCTCGCCATGCGGGTCGCTCGCTTCGGCAGCGGGCGCACGATCGTCCTCGCCGCCCGGCTCGGGGCGCTCGTCGCGCTCCAGCAGCGGGTTACGCTCCAGCTCCTCCTCCACGAACTCGGCCAGCTCCATATTGTTGAGCTGCAAAAGCTTGATGGCCTGCTGGAGCTGCGGGGTCATCACGAGCCCCTGCCCCTGGCGTGCCTCCAATCTCTGTCCGAGCTTTGCCATGGTGGATATTCCTACTGGAAGCTGTCGCCGAGATAGACGCGGCGCACGGAAGGATCCTCCCGGACGGCGCCGGGCGAGCCCTCGAAGAGCACTTCGCCATCATGGATGATGGCGGCCCGGTCCGTGATCTGCAGCGTTTCGCGGACATTGTGATCGGTAATGAGAATGCCGATGCCGCGCTGTTTCAGGAACAGGATGAGGTCGCGGATATCGGCGATGGCCAGCGGGTCGATGCCGGCAAAGGGTTCATCGAGCAGGATGAAGCCGGGACGCGTCGCAAGCGCGCGCGCAATCTCCACCCGGCGGCGTTCGCCGCCTGACAGCGCCATGGCCGGGCTGTCACGCAAATGGTCAACGCCCAGCTCCTCCAGCAGATCATTGATCAGCGTCTTGCGGCGCGAGGCATCCTTCTCGGCAATTTCGGCCGTGGCCGTGACATTTTCCAGGACCGTCATGCCCCGGAAGATCGAGGCTTCCTGCGGCAGATAGCCAATGCCAAGGCGCGCGCGCTGGAACATCGGAAAGGCGGTGATGTCCTCGCCATCGAGCAGGATACGCCCGTGATCGGCAGGGATCAGGCCGGTAATCATGTAAAAGCAGGTGGTCTTGCCAGCGCCATTGGGGCCGAGCAGTCCGACCACCTCGCCGCGCCGGAGCGTGAGGGAAACAGACTTCACCACAACGCGCTTGCCGAACGCCTTGCCGATCGAATCGACGTGGAGGCCCTCGGCCTGGCTGCCTGGCATGGTCATTCCCGTCATTACCCCTGCCCCTTTCCATCAAAGGGTTATCGCGGCAGAGCTAACATTTGGTGAAGCGCGCCGGACTGGCCCCATCCTTGCAAGGGCCCGCCTCCCCATGGCAAGGCCGCAAGGCGGTTCAATCGCAGCGCCGCCCGCCTGGCAGGCTGTCTGGCGGGAAAATCAGCTTTCGCTGTCAGACAGGAAATCCTCGCGATAGCGCTCCGGCTCGGGGCCGGGCACGACCGGTGCCGGGCAGTCTTCTGCCGAGACCGGCGCTTCCTCGCCTTGCGAGAAGAACAGGCTGCGCACACGGCCATTACCGCCGGTCAGGCGGGAAATCCCGGTCTGCATGTTGATGACCAGCTCCTCGCCGGTCGACACATTGCATCCTTGCGTCAGCACCACCGAGCCGGTGAGCACAACGACTTCATTGGACAGCGTGTAGACGGCGCGGTCACCGCGCGCGGTCTCGGTCGCCGTGACATAGAACACATCCCCGCGCGCCGTAATCTGCTCGATCCGGCGCTGGCCGGTATCGGGATTGCGCGC
>NZ_JBQLZR010000028.1:0-14763 GCF_052168375.1 Glycocaulis sp. | reverse complement strand
CATCCACGCAAATGTGGGTGTCGTCGGGGTGGATCAGCTCTCGCCATTCGTTGAGTGTGAGCTTGCCGTCATGCTCTGCCGGCAGGCCCATGACCACCCGTCCGAACTCCGACAGATCCACCAGCTGCTGGCGCAGATCGAGGCGCCAGGTACCCTGACGTGCGCTTTCCAGCGCGCGGGCAAGGCGCTCCTCGCTTGCGGCAAGGTTCTCTTCCAGCGCCTTGCGGGCGGAGATATCCAGCACGATGCCGGCACAGTCTGCCCGGCGGCTTTCCGGTCCGAGGCGGCTGCCGCGTGCTTCCACCCACATATATGTCCCGGTTCGCCGGTCAAAGATGCGGTATTCTGCGACCCGGCTTTCGCCCGGTGCGCTCTTCATTATGCCGCCAATAGACCGGTCAAGGCTGACCACGTCTTCGGGATGGACAATGTCACGCCAGCGCGAAACCGGAATCCATTCCGAAGTATCGCTGTCCAGCCCCATCAGATCGCGTATCTCGCCACGCGGCAGGAAGTATCCCGACTTGTAGTCGACCTCCCAGGCACCTAGCGTCGCAGCCGAGACCGCATGCGAGAGCAGGCGTTCGCTATCGATCAGACGGCGCTCGTTTTCCTTGCGCCGGGTCGCTTCGGCGAAGACACCCGAAGCCCGTAATGGCTCACCTGTATTGGACTGTGCGCTCACACCGCCGCGCAGGCTCAGCCAGATCCAGTGGCCGCCCTCGGTGCGGACGCGGAACTCCACCTGGCTGTCTGCAAACTGCATGGCGGCCATGGCATCGCGGACACGCGCCTGATCGGCCTTGCGGATGCGTTCCTTGAACGCCTGCCGGGTCATGGTCGCCTGATCCTCCCGCAGGCCGAGAGCGGCGAGAACGGGGCCGGACAAGGTGATTTCGTGGCGGGTGAAGTCATAGCTCCACGCGCTCAGTCCCGCCCGGTCGAGGACGCTGGCGATGTCACTGCCGGGAAGTTCGGCAATGTCCTCACGGCGCGCGGTTATGGCCTGCCAGTAGCCAAAAGCCTTCAGCGAACGGCGTTCGCCGTCCATTGCGGGCTCCAGACTGCCCCAGGAACGGTGCCATACCCAGTGACCGTTCTGGGTACGCATGCGGAATGTCTCGTCATATTCGCCGCCAAACTGCAGCCCCATGAAGGCGGCATAGACACGCTCGGCATCATCCAGGTGCAGCCGGTGGCGCAGCACCTCCTCCGTCATCTCCACACTGCCGCCACCCAGCCCCAGCGAGTTTGTCACCGGGCCTTCCATACGGCCTTTCAGCGTTTCGAAGTCGAATGTCCAGCTGCTCAGGTCCAGCCGGTCCACGAGCAATCGTGTCCTGGCCTGCGAAGCCTGGGCTTCGGCAGACGCTTTCCCATCCGTTCCGGCCTCATGGACGAGGCCGGTGATACGCAAGGGATTGCCAGCCTCGCCCCGTTCAACCACCCGCACATCGTGGCGCATGGGTGCCCAGCTGCCATCGCGGTTGCGCATGCGGCAGGGAAAGCTGACCACCGTGTCTGCGCTGGCCGGATGGCCCCAGAGAACGCCGCGGGCGCGGGCCAGGTCTTCCGCGTGAAACAGGCCCAGCCAGCGTGAAAGTCGGATCGGCTGGTCTGCGGCCCCGGGTCCGGCAAAGCGTTCCAGCAGTCCCGAGACAACCACCTCACGCTTGACGAAATCTGCGCTGTAGGCGCCTGCGCTATGTTCCTCGAACGCCATGGCGACACGCTGGCGGGCTGCGCGCAACTGAAGTTCGCGCTGCGAGGTGTCGATGGCCGGCTCGATCAGGACGAGGCGAACTCCGGGCTGGGTGCGGCGGACATGCAGGCGCGCGGTTCGCGGTTCACCGTCCCTTCCGCGCAGAAGCGCCATTTCCACCAGCTCGTCCTCGCTGGACGTGCGCCCGCGCTTCCACTTGGCGGTCAGTGCGTCAAGCGGATCGCAGTAGAGCTGGATCAGAGCGGTGCCGGGCTTGAGGCTGGCGGGAAAATCGCTGCGGAAACGCGCATTGGTTGCGATGATGCGCCCGTCATCATCAAGGAGCACGCAGGCACCCGGCAACGCGTCGAACGCGTGTTCGAAAACTGGCGCACTGATCATCTGATCCCTTGTGCAGCGGTGCTCTGCGGAACCCGAATCAGTCCCGTCTGCGCATAGTAATGGAAGGAATATTAAGCAGGGGCTATCGTCCGCGCCCATCGTGAGACCCAAGGCCCCGCTGGCCCAGCAGAATGAATAAGTGAGGACGGATTGACCGACGCCTCTGCGCCGATCCTTGAAGTTCGTGGCCTGAACGTGCGCTTCGACACGCCTGACGGCGAAGTCCATGCCGTGCGTGGTATCGATCTTGAGATAAATGCCGGCGAATGCCTCGCTGTTGTGGGCGAGTCCGGTTCGGGCAAGAGCCAGACCTTCCTTGCTGCAATGGGGCTTCTGGCCTCCAACGGCAAGGCGGAAGGCTCCATCCTCTATCGCGGCAAGGAAATCCTCGGGCTGGGCCCGAGGCGGCTCAATTCCGTGCGCGGCAAGTCGATGACGATGATCTTCCAGGATCCGCTGACCTCTCTGACGCCGCACATGCGTGTCGGCGACCAGATGAAGGAGGTGCTCGCTGCCCATCTGCGTCTGCGTGGCGAGGCAGCCGAAAAGCGCTGCGTGGAATGGCTCGACCGGGTACGCATTCCGGAAGCCGCGCGCCGCCTGCGCCAGTATCCGCATGAATTGTCAGGCGGCATGCGCCAGCGCGTGATGATCGCGATGTCGATGTTGTGCGAGCCAGCCCTTCTGATTGCCGACGAGCCAACCACGGCGCTAGACGTGACGGTGCAGGCTCAGGTGCTCGACATCATGGACGAGCTGAAAGCCGAGACCGGCGCCGCAATCGCCCTCATCACCCACGATATGGGCGTTGTCGCACGCATGGCCGACCGGGTGCAGGTGATGCAGCACGGCGCCTATGTCGAAACCGGCGGGGTCGATCAGGTGTTCGCCGAGCCGGCCCACCCCTATACCCGCATGTTGCTCGACGCGATGCCGCGCCTCGACCGTCCGGACCGGGCCAATGGCTCGATGGCCAAGACGCGCGAGCCGGTAGAGGGCGAAAGCCCGGTGCTCGAGGTGGATGATCTGAAGGTCTGGTTCCCGGTGCGCACCGGAACGGGCCTGTTTCCCAAGACCACGCCGCTCAAGGCCGTCGACGGGATCAGCTTCAACCTCTTCCCCGGCGAGACCATCGGAGTGGTAGGCGAGTCGGGCTGTGGCAAGTCCACGCTGGCGCGCGCGATCCTGCGCCTGGTCGATTCCACTGACGGTGCGGTGAGCTGGATCGGGACGAATCTTCTGGATAAGAGTGCGCGTGCCATGCGCGAGGCGCGCAAGGACATGCAGATCGTTTTCCAGGATCCGCTTGCCTCTCTTAATCCGCGCATGACGATCGGTGCCTCCATTGCCGAGCCGCTCATCACCTTCCGCCCCGGCATCAAGGCCAGGGAGCGTGAGGAGCAGGTGCGCGCGATGATGGCACGCGTCGATCTCGATCCGGCCATGATCAATCGCTACCCGCACGAGCTGTCAGGCGGTCAGAACCAGCGCGTCGGCATTGCCCGCGCGATGATACTCGGCCCCAAGCTGGTCATTTGCGACGAAGCCGTCTCGGCGCTGGACGTGTCGATCCAGGCGCAGATCATCAAGCTGCTCTCCGATTTGCAGCGCGATCTGGGGCTTTCCATGCTGTTCATCTCGCACGACCTTTCGGTGGTGCGCGAGGTGTCGCACCGGGTGATGGTTCTCTATCTGGGCCGGATGGTAGAGTTCGCCTCGCGCGACGCGATCTACGAGGATGCCCGCCATCCCTACACCAAGGCGCTGATTTCGGCGGTCCCGATCCCCGATCCGCAAATCGAGCGCCAGCGTGAGCGCATCAAGCTTTCCGGTGACCTTCCCAGCCCGCTCGACAGCAAGGCGCAGCTGCGCTTCCTCAAATCCCGCCTGGTCGAGGATGCCGAGGAGCAATACCGGCCCAAGCTGATCGAGGTTGCCCCCGGTCACTGGGTGGCCGAGCACGATCCGGTCTGAGGCATCTGAGCGTTCGCTGCGCGGGCTTGCCCGGTAACGAAACTTCTGGAGCGCCCCCGCGTTACTGCATCGCCATGCGAATGTGACGCCTTTTTCATTTGAAGCGGCGTCAGCGTGCCTTAGTT
Source organism: Glycocaulis sp. (assembly GCF_052168375.1). NCBI lineage: Bacteria > Pseudomonadati > Pseudomonadota > Alphaproteobacteria > Maricaulales > Maricaulaceae > Glycocaulis > Glycocaulis sp. The sequence goes on along the minus strand of NZ_JBQLZR010000028.1, from coordinate 10,560 downwards.
TGGCCCTAATGATGAACGCGGCAATGACCCGGGGGAAATCCATGAAAATCGTCCATACAGGCAAAAGCCTGCTCGTCAGCCTTGTGCTGCTCTCACTGGCAGCGTGCGGCAATGATCCGGCACCGGCCGAACCGGAAGCGCCGGCCGAGGCGGCTGCGCCGAGTATCGAGACGGAGTTTGCACACCTGTCGAGCGGCATTCCGGCCGATCCGGGCATGCGCTTTGGCGAGTTCGAGAACGGCATGCGCTACGTGATCATGCCGAACTCTACTCCCAGCGGGACGGCGTCGCTGCGCCTGGTCTTCAACATGGGTTCGCTGGCAGAAGCCGAGCATCAGCGCGGCCTCGCCCACTTCATCGAGCACATGGCCTTCAACGGCACCACCAACGTGCCCGAAGGCGAGATGATCCCGCTTCTGGAGCGCTATGGCCTCGCCTTCGGTCCGGACACGAATGCTTTTACCGGCCAGGAGCTCGTCGGCTACCAGCTCGATCTGCCGTCGGTCGAGGAGCAGATCCTCAAGACCGGCCTTTTCCTGATGCGCGAGACCGCCTCGGAAATGGTGATGGACGCCGAGGCGATTGATGCCGAGCGCGGTGTCATCCGCGGCGAGATGCGTTTCCGCGATACGCCCATCCAGCGCTTCCTGATGAGCTATTACGGCTTCCTCTACCCCGACACCATCGTGCCCGAGCGCAGCCCGATCGGCACGCTGGACGTCATCAACAACGCCCCGCGCGAAGCCTTTGTCGAGTATTACGAGGACTTCTACGTCCCGCAGCGCGCCCTTCTGGTCGTAACGGGCGATGTCGATGCAGACGCGGTCGAGGCGATGATCCGTGACGGCTTCGAGATCGAGCTGCCGGGCCTCGAGGTCAGCTCGGTTGAAGGCTTTGCCAGCTGGGAAGCGCCCGCCGACGCGCCTGCCGATCCCGATATCGGGTCGGTTACTGCGCTCGATGCCCCGCGCTTTGGCTATTTCCACGATCCGGAAGTCTTCACCCTGATCACTTACGACGTCGTGGTGCCTGGTGCGCCTCAGGCTGACAGTGCGCAGGCGCGTCTGGAATCGACCCTGCGCCAGCTTGGCAATGGCATCGTCCAGCGCCGCCTGCAATCCCAGATCAATTCGGGACTGTCTCCGCTGGTTCAGGCCAACCTTTCCTATTCCAACGATTTTGATCTGGCGCACCGGGCCGGCGTTTTCGCCGTTTCTTCGCCAGAGCGCTGGCGCGAAGGCCTTTCGGTCATCGAACAGGAAATCCGCCGCGCCATGGAATATGGCTTCAGCCAGGCCGAGCTCGACGAGCAGCTGGCGAATCTGCGCACCAATGTGCGCAATGCCGTGAACGGGGCTGGCACGCGCCGCACGCCGCAACTGGCGGACGGTATCTGGCAGGGCTGGCTGAACGGCTCGACCCTCAACCATCCGAGCTGGCAGGCCGAATGGCTGGAATCGATCGAGGGCGAGCTGACGCTTGAAAATGTCGAGGCGGCTTTCCGTGGCATCTGGGCGGCAGCGCCGGTTCAGATCTATGTCGGCGTCAACGAGGAAATCGAGAACGGTGAGGCGGCTGTGCAGGAGGCGTGGGAAGCCTCGCGCGGTGCTCCTGTTGATCCGCTGGATGAAACCGGTGCGACCGAGTTCGCCTATTCCGACTTCGGTCCGGCCGGCGAAGTGGTCTCGCGTGAACATGTCGAGGATCTCGATTTCCACCAGATCGTGTTCGCCAACGGTGTTCGCCTGAACGTCAAGCCGACCGAATTTGAAGACAACATCATCCGCATCCGGGCCGAGTTCGGGGCCGGTGACCTGACCCCGCAGCCGACCCCGGCCGCCGGCACCATTCTGGGCGCCGTGTTTGGCGGTGGCGGCCTTGAAGCCCATGACCGCGACGAGCTGCAACGCCTGTTTGCGGGCCGTTCGGTGGGCTACGGGCTGGGTGTCGGTGCCGACAGCTTCCAGTTCAGCTCGGCGACCACGCCGGAGGATTTCGAGCTGCAGATGCAGGTTCTGACGGCCTTCATGGTAGCACCGGGCTGGCGTGAGGACGGGCTGAACCAGTTCCGCTCGATCGCCGAAGAGGTCCGCCGCGGCCAGAATGCGCAAGCCGTCCAGGTGGCCGTGAACCGGGTCAGCCGCATGCTGCGCAGCGGAGACGAACGCTGGGGCTTCCCGCTTCGTGAGGAAATCGCGGCTTTCACCATGGACCATGCCCGCGCCATGGTGGGCGAGGCGCTGGAAAGCGCTCCGCTGGAAGTGACCATTGTCGGTGATGTCACGGTCGATGAAGCGATTGCGGTCACCGCCAGCACGTTCGGCGCCCTGCCGGAGCGTGCCGAGGAATGGCCCACCTATGACGATGCCCGCCAGCTGACCTTCCCCGAAGGCCGCGAGGATCCGGCGGTGGTCAATTTCAACGGTCAGCCTGATAGCGGCATGGCCAATATCTACTGGCCCGTTGGCGACGCGTTCGATGCCCGCCGTTCGCGTGCCCTCGACCTGATGGCGGAAATCTACAGCCTGAAGGCTACCGAGCGCTTCCGCGAGCAGGAAGGCGCGACCTACTCGCCCATCGTCTCCAGCCAGGCGTCCATCATCTTCCCCGATTACGGCTTCCTTTGGGTCGGGCTGGATGTGGACCGGTCTGAAGTGGACCGCATGTACGAAATTGCTGACGAGCTGGCCGCTGCGATGGCTTCCGGCGATATCAGCGAGGACGAGCTGCAACGTGCCCGCCAGCCCGTGCTGGAACGGCTCAGCCAGAGCATGGAAAGCAACGCCATGTGGCTTGGTCAGCTCAGCCGTTCGCAGACCTATCCGGAGCGTCTGGACCGTCTGCGCACGGCGCAAGAGGACTATAACGCGGTAACCGTGGAGGAGATCACGGCACTTGCGGCGGAATACCTCCAGCCCGAGCGCGCCTATCGCGTCTCCATCCTGCCTCAGGATGGCGCACCGGCTACCGAATAGGGCAGAATTGACATGGCGGCCCGGCACCTTTGAGAGGCGCCGGGCCGCAACGTTTCGAGGGAGTGAGAATGATGAAGAAACTGGTCTTTGGTGCGATGGCCGCTCTTGCCGTTGCCATGCCCGCTGGCGCCCAGGATGCGCCTGAACGCGTGACGGTCGGCAATCTGGTGATGGAGAACATCCCGGAAATTCCAGGCGAGGTGCGTGCACGCCTGCGCCAGTACCAGAATGTGCGCGGCGCGGGTTTTTCCGATTTTGCGCCCGATGGCGGCATCTACATCACCACCCGTTTCGGTGAGACCAACCAGATCCACTATGTTAGCCAGCCCATGGGCGCGCGCCGCCAGATCACCTTCTACGACGAACGCACCAGCGGCGCGAGCGTCCGCCCGGACGGGTCAGGCCAGTTTCTCTTCACCCGCGATGTCGGCGGTGACGAGTTCTTCCAGGGCTTCCTTTATGACCCCGAGCAGGCGCGCTCGGTCCAGTTCACGACCGACCAGATCCGCAATCAGGGCTTTTCGTGGTCACGTGACGGCCAGATGATCGCATGGGCAGCTGCCGGCTGGGGTGATGCAGACTACACCGTCTACATGGCCGATCCGGCTGATCCCACAAGCGCCCAGGAAATCCTGCAAGGTGAAGGCGCGATGAGCCCGGTCGACTGGTCTCCGGACGGTTCGCGCCTGCTCATTGGCCGCTATTTCTCGATCAACGAGGCACGCCTCTACGTGCTCGATATCGCCGAAGGAACGCTGACCCAGATCAATCCCGACGAGACCAACGCCTATGGCGCGGCCACCTTCTCGGCTTCGGGCGACAGCATTTTCGTGGTCACTGACGAAGGTTCCGAGTTCCGCCGGATCATGGAAATCCCGGTCGAGGGCGGCGAGAAGCGTGTTGTGGCCGAGCATGACTGGGACGTTCAGTCCATGGCCCTCTCGCCGGACGGCTCGGCGATCGCCTACACCACCAATGAGGGCGGCATCTCGGAAATCTACATCATCAATGCCGCAACCGGGGAGCGCCTGCCTGCGCCGGACCTGCCGGTCGGCCTGATCGGCGGCATCCGGTTCAGCCCGGATGGTGCCCGGATAGGCTTTACCCACAGCTCTGCGGCTTCGCCGGGTGATGCGTGGACCTATGAGCTGGCTTCGGGTGATCTTGTGCGCTGGACGGAATCGGAAGTCGGCGGTCTCGATACCAGCCGTTTCAGCCCGCCCGAGCTCATCAGCTATGAGAGCTTTGACGGTCTCGAGGTGCCGGCCTTCGTGCACCGTCCGGAAGGTGACGGGCCGCACCCGGTGATCATCTCCATCCATGGCGGGCCGGAAAGCCAGGCGCGTCCGGGCTTCAGCTCGACCTACCAGTACTGGGTCAGCGAGCTGGGCGCGGCTGTGGTCGTGCCGAACGTGCGCGGCTCGGCCGGTTACGGCAACGAGTACGTCAATCTGGACAATGTGCGCCTGCGTGAGGACTCCGTGCGCGACATTGGTGCCCTGCTGGACTGGATCGCAGAGCAGCCCGACCTCGATGCGGAGCGTGTCGTGGTCTATGGCGGTTCCTATGGCGGCTACATGGTGCTTGCCTCGATGGTGCACTATTCGGACCGTCTGGCCGGCGGCATCAACATTGTCGGCATTTCCAACTTCGTGACCTTCCTGGAAAATACGGCCGGTTACCGTCAGGATTTGCGCCGCGCCGAATATGGCGATGAGCGTGATCCGGAAGTGCGCGAGTTCCTCGAGAGCATTTCGCCCGCCAACCATGCACACCGCATCACGGCGCCGCTCTTCATCATCCAGGGTGCCAACGACCCGCGTGTGCCGCTTTCGGAGGCCGAGCAAATCCTCGCCGCCGTTCGCGAGGCAGGTGGTGATCCGTGGTATCTTGTGGCGATGGACGAAGGCCATGGCTTTGCCAAGCAGTCCAATCGTGACTTCCAGCGCGAGGCCGAGACGCTCTTCCTCCAGGATGTACTGGGTCTCGACTGATGCGCTGGCTCGTCCTTGCCTGCCTCCTCGTGACGGCGCCAACCGCGCTGGCACAGGAGGCGCCTGCGCCGGAGCGGGCCGTCACGGCCAGCGTTGAGCTGGACATGCCTGTTTCTGAGGCCTGGCAGCTCTGGACGACCAATGAGGGCATTGCGAGCTTCTTTGCTCCGGCAGCCAATATCGAGCTTCGCCCGCAAGGGCCGTTCGAGATCTTCATCCTGCCCGATGCCGAACCGGGCCAACGTGGCTCGGAAGGCACGATCATCCTGGGCTATCAGGACGAGCGGATGCTGTCGGTCAGCTGGGCCCTGCCGCCCTACATGACCGAGGTGCGCCCTCACCACACGCACCTGCTCTTGCGCTTCGAACCGCTGGGCGAGGACCGCTCCCGCGTGACCCTGACCCATTCGGGTTGGGGCGAGGGCGCGGCCTGGGATGCGGCCTTTAGCTATTTCGATGGAATCTGGCCGCGCGTTCTGGCGGGAATGCAGGCTGTTCAGCCTGACGGGGCGGGTGACTGATCGGATGCATCTGGTATGAAGAAGGCAAGGCCGGTTTTCCGGCACCTTTGTCTTTCCTGGAGAGATACCATGCGCATCCGTCTTGCCCTGACCACTTCGCTTGCCGCAGCCCTGCTGGCTGCCTGCGGAGACACGACTCCCGCTGACGAGGCGGCATCTGAAACGGCTGGCACCGAGACAGCCGCCCCTGAATCGGCAGAGCCGTCCCAGCCTGTGAGCGAGCCCGCCGAAGCGGAAGAGGAGCTGGTTTTGTCGCCGCTTGAGCCGGAAGAGACCGTCGAAGCCTTCCGTGCCCGCGTCGAGGGCATGAGCGAGGCCGATCAGGCGGCAGCGGTGTTTGCCCGTGAGCTGCGCATGGCGCGCGGCTGCGAGCCGGGTAACGCGCCCTTGCATCGCTTCATTGCGCGCGAGCGCGGAGCCGAAGAGTCCAGCGCCGATTACAATGCGGCAATCGCCGCCGAATTCCTGCGCAATAATGTCACCCAGCCGTGCGTGTACACCACGCCATCCGGCCTGCAATACCGCATCGAGCGGGCGGCTGGCCCGGACAATCCATCGCCGGTTACCGGCGAAATGGTGCGGGTTCACTATGCGGGCATGCTTCTCGACGGTACCGAGTTTGACAGCTCCTATGTGCGCGGCGAGGCGGCTGTGTTCCCGTCTGACCGCCTGATTGCGGGATGGGTCGAGGCCCTGCCGCTGATGCGCGTGGGCGAGAAGTGGACGCTCTATATCGCGCCGGAACTGGCTTACGGCTCGCGCGGCACGCCCGGCGGCCCGATCCCGCCGAACGCGGCGCTGGTCTTCCAGCTAGAACTGCTTGGACTGCCGGATCGCCCATGAGCCGTACGCAAGACGCCATAGGCCTGCTCGACCGCCTGATCGCGTTCGACACCACGTCGCGCAATTCCAACCTCGCCCTCATTGACTGGGTGGAGGATTATCTTGCGCGGCACGGCGCGAAGGTTGAGCGCGTTCCAAGTCCGGACGGGCTGAAGTCCAACTTGCATGCCTGGGTCGGGCCGGCGGTCGATGGCGGTGTTGTCCTTTCCGGGCATACCGATGTGGTGCCCGTGGACGGTCAGGACTGGTCCACGGACCCGTTCGTCCTGACCGAGAAAGATGGCCGGCTTTACGGGCGCGGCACCTGCGACATGAAGGGGTTCGTGGCCTGTGCGCTGGCCGCGCTGCCCGATCTGGCAGCAGCGCCCTTGAAGCGCCCCGTCCATTTTGCGTTCTCCTATGATGAGGAGGTGGGCTGCCAGGGCGCGCCCTCGATGATCCGCGCCATAGCCGCCGGCCACCCCAGACCTTCCGCCGTACTGGTAGGCGAGCCGACGGGCATGAAGGTGGTGACGGGCCATAAGGGCCTCTATTCGGTCCGCGTCGAGATCACCGGCCGGGAGGCGCATTCCAGCCTGGTCAATTCGGGGGCCTGTGCGGTCACCCATGCGGTGATCCTGATGGAAGCCCTGCGCAAGGAAGGCGAAGCCCTGCGCGCGGCTGCGCCGGAGGACAGCCCGTTCGATCCACCTTTCGGCACGCTGACGATTGGCCGGATGGGCGGTGGCTCGGCCATGAACATTCTTGCCAAGGACGCCTGGTTCGAGGCGCTGATGCGCCCGGCGCCCTGGGATGACGGTCCCGGTGTGGGCAGGCGCCTGCGCGAACTTGCCGCCGAGGTGGAGGCGCAGATGCGCAAGACCGCGCCGGAAGCCTCCATCCGCATAACCGAAGTGTCCAACGTGCCACCCTTGCGCCCGGAAGCGGAGGGCGAGGCAGAAGGCATTGCGCGGGCTCTCACTGGGGACAATGCGCCGCGCGTTGTCTCCTACGGAACCGAGGGCGGCCAGTTTCAGGATGGCGGCATGTCGGCCGTGATCTGTGGCCCCGGCCATATCGATCAGGCTCACCAGCCAGACGAGTTTGTCGACATCAGCCAGCTCGATGCCTGCATGGGCTTCCTGAAGAAGCTGGAACAAAGGCTCTGCGCCTAGCGCAGTTCGACAATAGTCTCACCGTCCTCGAAGGCCGTCCTAATCTGCGGCCAGACCTGCGCGATACGTGCGATCAGTGCAATCGTCGCCATATTGCCGACCCGGACCCAGAGTACTCTGACAGCCGGTTCATACCTAAGAGACAGGTTCAGGAAATCGGCATCCTTGGTGATCACAATACGTCCTTCACACACGGCCTGCTCGCACAGTTTCGTGTCTGACGCGCGTTCAAGCCCAAGATCGAGAGCATGCACGGCATCTGTGCGCTGATCGGAAAGCCAGCGGGCTAGCGCCGGTGGCAGATGTACATCAACGAGGAAGGCGAGGCCCGTCACTCTGCAGCAATGATACGGTGCCCGGCGAGCCTTGACGCATAGGCCAAGGCGGCGCGGATATCGTCCCGCTCCAGATAGGGATAGTCAGTCAGAACCGCTTCCTCCGTCATGCCGGATGCCAGCAGATCAAGGATATCGCCTACCCGCATGCGCAACCCCCGTACGCACGGTTGCCCGCCCATGACAGTGGGGTCGATGGTGATGCGGTCAATGAGGTTTCCGGTCATTCGCGCAGCCTTTCGCACCAAGGTACTCTACACGCTGGCGAGGTGCACCGCAAAGCATCGCTGCTGGCATATGGACGCGGGCGGGCTAAGCGTCTAAACCCCCTCGCGCAAGCGGGTGCGGCGATCATTTGCCGGATGGCCCACCCCGTCAGGTTTCTTTTTCGAGCGGATTACTTGAGGAGCGCTGTCAATGGCACTTCGCGTGGCGATTAACGGGTTTGGCCGGATCGGCCGGCTGGCTTTGCGGGCGGTTCTCGAACACAAGCGCTGGCACGAGGTCGAGGTCGTTGCGATCAATGACAGCGCCACGCCGGAAGTGAACGCCCACCTTCTCACCTACGATAGCGTGCATGGCCGCTATCCTGGCGAGATCAAGCTGTTCGATGACGGGTTTGATGCCGGTTTCGGCAAGATCACGAAGGTCTCAAACCGCGATCCGTCGCAACTGCCGTGGAAAGATCTCGGCATCGACATTGTTCTGGAATGCACCGGCAAGTTCAACGACAAGGCCAGCGCGTCTGCCCACCTGGATTCCGGCGCGAGGCGCGTCCTGTGCTCGGCTCCGGCCAAGAATGCCGACAAGACCATCGTCTATGGCGTCAACCATGCCAGCCTGACGGCCGATGATGTGATCGTCTCGAACGCCTCGTGCACGACCAACGGGCTCGCCCCGGTCGCCAAGGTGCTCAATGACGCTATTGGCATCGTGCACGGCCACATGACGACGATCCACGCCTATACCGGCGATCAGCCGACGCTGGACCGCAATCACAAGGATCTGCACCGCGCCCGCGCGGCCGCCATGTCGATGGTGCCGACCACCACCGGCGCGGCCAAGGCCGTCGGCGAAGTTCTGCCCGAGCTGAAAGGCCGTCTTGATGGATCGGCCATCCGCGTGCCGACCCCGAATGTCTCGGTGATCGATCTTGTCTTCACGCCCGGGCGTGAAACCAGTATCGAGGAAATCAACGCTGCCATCCGCGCGGCGGCTGACGGACCGATGAAGGGCGTGCTGGGCTATGACAGCCTGCCGCTCGTCTCCATCGACTATAATCACGATCCGCGCTCGTCGATCGTGGCCATCGACAAGACGAATGTCATCGGCGCCAAACTCGCCCGGGTCATGACCTGGTATGACAATGAATGGGGCTTTGCCTGCCGCATGATCGATACGGCGGTGGCGATGGGCCGGCTGCTTCAGGACTGAACGAAACCATGAGCGAAGGCATGATCGCCCGCCTCGAGGAGGCGAATGTTGCCGGCAAGCGCGTGCTGGTGCGCGTGGACTTCAACGTCCCGATGGCCGACGGCAAGGTCAGCGACGATACCCGCCTGCAATCTGCCGTGCCAACCATTGAATGGCTGACCGGGCAGGGCGCGCGGGTCATCCTGCTGGCCCATTTCGGACGCCCGAAGGGAAAGCCGGATTCCAGCCAGAGCCTGAAGCCTGTGGTGGCGCCCCTGTCAGAGCTTCTCGGCCAGCCGGTCGCCTTTGCCAATGATTGCGTAGGCAAATCTGCCGAAAAGGCTGTTGCGGATCTGAAGGATGGCGGCGTCCTGCTTCTGGAAAACACCCGCTTCCATGCCGGCGAGGAAGCCAATGATCCCGAATTTGCGGGTCAGCTGGCCGCCAATGGCGATCTCTACGTCAATGATGCCTTCTCGGCCGCGCACCGGGCCCATGCCTCCACCGAAGGCGTGGCGCGCCTGCTCCCCGCTTATGCGGGTCTCGCCCTGCAACGCGAGCTCGATCATGTGACCGCGGCGCTGGAAAACCCCGAGCGTCCGCTGCTGGCCATTGTCGGCGGGGCGAAGGTCTCCACCAAGATCGACCTCCTGATGAACCTTGTGACCAAGGTGAACGCGCTGTCCGTCGGCGGGGCGATGGCCAACACCTTCCTTGCCGCGAAGGGCGTGGACGTGGGCAAGAGCCTGCACGAAGCCGATCTTCTGGGCACGGCGCGCGAGATCATGGCCGCCGCCGAAAAGTCGGGCTGCGAGCTCATCCTGCCGCAGGACGCGGTTGTTGCGCGCGAACTCAAGGCCAAGGCGGCGCGCCGCGTGGCAGGTCTCGATGAGATTGCCCGCGACGAGATGATCCTTGATTGCGGACCGGAAACGATTGATGCGCTGGCCGACTCCATCGAGCATGCCAAGACGCTGGTCTGGAACGGGCCGCTGGGAGCCTTCGAAATGGTGCCGTTTGATACCGGCACGGTCGAGGCGGCGCGCTTTGCGGCCCAGCGGGTAAGCGAACGCAAGCTGGTTGCGGTTGCAGGCGGCGGCGATACCGTTGCAGCCCTCAACCATGCCAGCGTGACCGAGGATTTCAGCTTTGTCTCGACGGCAGGGGGCGCGTTCCTGGAATGGCTGGAAGGCAAGCCGCTTCCAGGCATCGAGGCGCTTCGTGGCAAGGCCGATGAGACAGCAGACAATGAAACGGCGGAGCCTGATACATCCGCCGCCGGCAGCGAACAGTAGGAACGGGGGAGTTTGAGCATGGATATCGAC
>NZ_JBQLZR010000027.1:0-3113 GCF_052168375.1 Glycocaulis sp. | reverse complement strand
GGCTGTCAGGCCTCTTGCGTCGACTGGTATGGCGATGCACGGCCCATTTTCCTGCGCGGCCGCGTTTTCGCCCTTCTGGGCTACGAGCTGGTGGAAGGCGACGCGTCCGGACCGCGCATCCGTGAGGTGCGGCGCGTCAATTACGGGCCGCAAATGGTGGATATGGCACAACAGTAAAGCTCACCGCTCGTGAGGACTGCCCGGTGAGTGCACCGCGCCGCGTCCGTGCAGCAAGGAGCTGCGGGGGGTATCCGTAACCCGTTGTAATTGCTTGTGCCCGTGCCGCATCGTGCAGCAAGTCGAAGGCCGACCCAACTAGCGAGAGGTCCGTCGAAAAGCATCAGTTTTACAAGGGGTTGTGTGGTGCCCAGGGCCGGAATCGAACCAGCGACACGCGGATTTTCAATCCGAGGTCAGTCAAACAAAATCAACACATTGACCCCTCCGTGCAGCGTCCGTGCAGCATGATTCAGCCGGAACGGGTGTAACTGGACGGGAACACGTTCCCGTTTGGTGCCGGGCCCGAAAAGCGAAGTCCTAGAAAAACCCGGGTCCTTGGACCCGGGTCATGAGGGTGCTCATAGAGGATTTGGCGGCCGACCCATATGAGATCAGCCGGCGCCAAGCAGCTTGGCGGCTACCCCTTCTGCTGCCTGGATATCCCGGTCCTCATCCCGGAATAGATACCCATAAGTGTCGAACGTCATCTGGATCGAGGCGTGGCCCATGAGGTCCTGGATTCGCTTGGGCCCCATACCCTGCTCGATGAAGAGTGCCGCTGCCGCGTGCCGCAGATCATGGAACCGGAATACGGGCTTGCCGTCCTGATCGACGAGCCCTGCAGCCTTCATCGTCGGGACGAACCGCCGGTTCCAGATGTTGGAACCGCTTTCAATACGGCCAGCACCATTCGGGAAAACCAACCGCTCTGGTCCTGTCGGACATTTCAGCTTCCATGCCTTCAGCTCGTGGATGAGATTAGCGCTTATCGGAATATCCCGGTGGCCCTTGCGGGTCTTGGTTGCCTTGATGGTCCCCGTTTCACGAGCAGAGCGCCGGACCCGGATCACGCGCTCTTCAAAGCGCACATCATCCCAGCTAAGAGCGCGCAGCTCACCCCGGCGCAAGCCGGTGAGCATCGCGGTCAGAAACAGGACACGCGTGTCGGGATCACAGGCCGCCAGAAGCTTCTGCAGCTCGCTCCGCTCGGGCAGGCGTTTTTGAAACTCGCTAGAGCCCGTCACCCTGATCTGCTTGTCGATGATGATATTGCGGCCAACCTGCCCTCGCCGCTGCGCGCTGGTAATTACCCGCTTTAGAGTCGCCACCACCTTGCGGGCCATGGCTACCGAGACCCCGGTAGTGAGGCCGTCGATAAACTCATACACCCGCCGCTCGGTCAGCTGGGTCAGAAGTACGTCCCCGATCCGGGGAATGATGTGCACGCGCACGTGCTGCTCATACTGGCTCCAGGTAGATAGCTCCAGCGTCCTGACGGAAGCAGATTCCAGATAGGTCTCGCAGGCAGCACGCACCGTCACGGTCTGGTCATCCATGACCAGTGTCCCGGCCCGCATCTGTTCCTTCACCTGATCAAGAAACGCATCGGCGTCCTTCTTGCGGTCGAAATTCTTGTTCCGGCGGTTTCCCGCAGGATCAACGTAATCCACCAGCCACCTCGCCTTACCGGACGGCAAGATACGCTTCCGGACTGAACTAATTGCACTCCTCATTCAAAAAAGCGGTTGACGAACAAATGCCGCCGTGGCATCTGATGCCGTCGTAACTCACGTCAGCCTCAAATGCAAGAAAATGCGGCAAGGAGCAGACATGGTGGATTTTGATCTGAATGACCCGGAAGCGGTCGAGCATGCGCTCCGCAATCGCGCATGGCGTGAGCGCGGCGTGCTCACCGACGCCGAAGCTGTCGGCATGTCGGCCGCGTCCAAAGGCGAGTTCGTTCCGATGGGACTCCTCACAGGCGACGCGACTGTAGGCGTCCTGCGCATTCTCCAGGAGTACCGAGTAATCAAGGCGCTCAATGCCCGCATCAGACCCCGAGGTTGGCGGCGTCTATGGACGCTTGAGCATATCGTTCGGGCTCATGTGATTATTACTGTCTCCGAGGGCTTTGCCATCAGCAAGGCAACTGCTGCCGAGTTGGTGGCGACGGTCTATGATCTCCGGTGCGAAAACGACCATATGGAACCGCCCTCTTCTGCACTCGCAATCGTCGGTCGCACCTGCGATGCCATCAGAAGCGGTGCGATGCTTGAGCTTGACCGACCAGAAGTCATCTACCTCGCAGATCGCAGGCAGCTGTATGTGAAAACCTGGGTGCCGGATCACGAAGTTCTAGATCGGGCAGGAACCGTTTTGAACTTTGGCTCGACTGACCCGGTCGTAGAGCGCGAAAGGCAACCCAAAGGCGGAAGTTCACGGGTGGACCCGATTGAGCTCGAATACGCTATTTCGCTGACGTCCGTGAAATTGCATCAGGCGCTTCATAACCTGACCGCCCGAGCAATGGAGGTCGGACGATGAGCTAAAAGCCAGCGCTTCAACGAATATCCATCAAACAAGAAAGGAGGTGGCACACCTCCAATACACAGAGGCAGACATGAGTAACTACATCAGCGGCCTGGAAAATATCGCCGCATATCTCAACGTCACGTCAGATGAGCTGCGCGACGCCATCCTATATGAGCAAGTACCCATTTTTGTAATGGACGGGCAGCTGTACGCATCGCGTCAGGCGCTCACGCATTGGCTCAATTTTGGGGGAAACCCAGAGCTCGGCGACCCGCATCCCGGGCGAGACGCTTTTGTCGTTAACGCTCTAAATCGGGCCAACCTTATTTTCATGGAGAAGGCATCGTGATCTTTACCATGACCAAACACCTCAGCGGCACGCTAGCGCTCCCTGATCAGGACTTCCTCTGGGGCGCTCAAGCTATCGCTCAATTTCTCGGCCTCACTGAACGACAAGTGTTTCACCATGCAGAGCGCGGCACGCTCCCTATTGGCAAGGTCGCCAACCGCCTCTTTGCCCGGCGATCCACATTGGAAGAATTTCTCAATTCGAAGATTCAGAACGGTGAATTTAACAAGAG
>NZ_JBQLZR010000026.1:0-2718 GCF_052168375.1 Glycocaulis sp. | reverse complement strand
CTGGGTGATATGGGACATGTCGTTTTCGGTGGTGCAGAAGACGACCACAGGCCGCTTTCCGTTCTGTTCGGCGCGCAGCGTCACCAGAAAATCGATGCCGTTCATCACCGGCATGTTCCAGTCGAGCAGGATCGCGTCGGGCATGGCCTTGCGGCACTGGTCCAGTGCCATCTTGCCATCCTGGGCCTCCTCGCAGGTAAAGCCGAGATCTTCGACTATCTTGCGAGCCACCTTGCGGATCACACGGCTGTCATCAACCACAAGACAGGTTTTCATAACCCGGTTCGCCTTTCGCGCTTCAGGCTGCCATCGCCATATCGGCGGCAATCAGCCTGTCCATGTCCAATATCGCCAGAAGTCCGGTTTCCAGACGGTGAACGCCCGATAACAATGCGCGCCATCTGGGGTCGATATGGGCAGGAACCGGCTCAAACGTATCCGGACCGAGGCGCAGGACCTCGCCCACCTCGTCAACGAGAACGCCAAAAAGCTCCGCGCCGCGCTCGAGGCCCAGCGACATGCAGGGCGCGCCAGCTTCGCGGGGCGGCAGGCCGAGGCGGATGCGCGCATCGATGACCGTGACGATCCGTCCACGCAGGTTGAGAAGACCTGCAATCTCGGGCCGGGCCAGCGGCACAGGGGTGATCGCCTGCGGTGCAAAGACTTCGCGGATGTCGCTGACTGGCGCGCCGCAAAGCTGGCCGGCAATGCGGACCGTCACGAACTCGCGGCTGTTTTGATGATCGAGTGCCATATCGCGTTTCCTTACGCTGCGCGGGTTTCGCCGGTCCGGGCTGCCCGGTCGAGCGCGGCAATAAGCCCGCCCCGGTCTGCCGGACGCATGACCGCGACCATGCCTTCGCCATAGCCGCCATGCCCGCGATCACTGACCCCGAGGCGCGGCACATCGCGCCAGTGACCTTCGCTCGCCAGCAGATCAAGAGCGGACGGGTCACCCACCAGAGCCGCGTATTGCGCGCCCATCTGGGCGGCATCGCGCGCCTCGTGCAGCCCGCTTACCACCGTGACGTCGTATCCGGCAGCCGCCAGCAGGGGCGCCATCATGCGGCGCGCAAAGGCGTCCGGTTCCACCAGCAGGATCGGGTGACGTCCCGCGCGTGCCGGGCGCTGCGGTGAACCCGACCAGGCCCGCTCCATGTGCCAGGCGATATCGAGAACCTCGGTCGCGCGGCCCTTGATGATCGCAGAGCCGATGACGCCGGGACGCTCCGAACCCATTTGCAGGTCGAGGGTTTCTTCCACCACGTCGAGAATCTCGTCGACCGCGACACCGGCAGAGCGGTCTTCCTCGGAGAAGACCAGAACGGGCTGGCGGCCATCGCGGCGGAACTCGTCCACACCAGAGGCATGGGCGAGCGGCAGGAGGCGTCCGCGATACTGGACGACATGGCGGGCATCGACGATCTCGATGCTCGAACCGTCGAATTCTTCCAGGCGCGTGATCAGGCTGACCGGCACCGCCTTCACATCGTCCTGACCGGCACGCACCAGAAGCAGGCGCTGGCGCGACGGATCGGCGCTGCTGGCTTCCACCTCGGTCTTGTCCTGCGTCTCTTCGCCCGAATGGGCCAGCTGCTGCGAAAGCCCGTTCGGATCGAGAATTATGATGACCGAGCCATCACCCAGAAGGGTCGCGCCGGAATAGACCTGGATGCCGCGAAGCTGCGCCGAGAGCGGCTTGACCACGATTTCCTCGGTGTCGAGCACGTCATCGACCACAACGCCGAGCTTGCGCCCTGCCGCCTCGATCACGACGACATAGCCATGACTGCTTTCGGCGGAGGTTTCCGGCAGGCCCAGCACCGTGTTCAGGCTGACCACGGGCAGGAGCCGGTTGCGCAGGCGGATCATCCGCGCGCCATTGAGCGATTCAATCGCGTGGGCAGAGCCTTCGCCTGCCCGTACAAGCTCGCGCACAGCGAGTTGCGGCAGGGCAAAGCGCGCCTCTCCCGCCTTCACGATCAGGGCCGAAACGATGGCGAGGGTCAGCGGTATCTTGATGGCAAAGCTGGTGCCCTTGCCAACCTCGGAGGTGAGATCGATCGAACCGCCGATCTGCTCGATATTGGTGCGAACCACATCCATGCCGACGCCGCGGCCAGACAGGTTCGTGACCTTGGCAGCCGTCGAGAAGCCGGCAGCAAAGATGAAGCGCTGGATCTGCTGCTCGCTCATCGTGGCGAGTTCGTCGGCGCTCGCGAGACCCTTCTCCAGTGCCTTGGCGCGGATCTTTTCCGGATCAAGGCCAGCGCCGTCATCGGTGATCTTGATGATGATCGCGCCACCCTCATGGTAGGCGGACAGGCGGATCGTCCCGGTTTCCGGCTTGCCTTTTGCGGCGCGCACATCGGGCATCTCGATGCCGTGATCGGCAGAGTTGCGCACCATGTGGGTGAGCGGATCCTTGATCAGCTCAAGCACCTGACGGTCCAGCTCGGTTTCCTCACCATCCATGATGAGGCGGATTTTCTTGCCGAGATCCTGCTGGGTATCGCGCACGATGCGCGGCAGCTTGCGCCAGGCATCGCCAACTGGCTGCATGCGGGTCTTCATGACGCCGTCCTGCAGCTCAGCGGTGACAGAGGAGAGGCGCTGCAGCGGGCCTTTCAGCTCGGATTCCTCGTTGCCCCGAACGATCTGGTGCAGCTGGTTGCGTGCCAGCACCAGCTCCGAGACGGTCGTCATCAGGGTTTCGAG
>NZ_JBQLZR010000025.1:0-13223 GCF_052168375.1 Glycocaulis sp. | reverse complement strand
GGCCGTCAGGCCGAGGCCGAGGCCCGCATCGGCGAAGCGCGCAATGCGGCGCTGGCCGAAGTGCGCAATGTCGCGGCTGACGTCGCCGGCACCATCACCGAGCATCTGGCCGAACTCACCGTGAAGCGTGACGAGGCTGAAGCCGCCGTGGACGCCGTTCGCAGCCAGGAGGCCGCACGATGAGCTATCTGCTGCAGGACACCTCGTTCTGGACCTTCCTGGGTCTGATCCTGTTCTTCGCCCTTCTGTGGCGCTTTGGCGTGCACAAGGTGCTGGCCAAGAGCCTCGACAATCGCGCCGACGCGATCCGCAACGAGCTCGATGAAGCCCGCCGCCTGCGCGAGGAAGCCCAGGAAATCCTCGCCCGCTATGAGCGCCAGCAGCGCGACGCGGCGAGCGAAGCCGAAGAAATCGTCAAGAAGGCGAAACTCGACGCGGAGTTCATCCGCGAGACGGCCCGCAAGGAACTGGCCCAGCGCATCGAGCGCCGCACCGCCCTCGCCGAACAGCGCATCGCGCAGGCCGAAGCGCAAGCGGCGAAGGACGTCAAGGCTCTGGCCGCCGAGATTGCGGTCGATGCTGCTGCCAAGCTGCTGTCTGAAAAGCTGACCAAGACGCAGCGCAATGCGCTGGTGAAGAATGCCGCCGGTGAACTGGCCGAGCGTCTGAACTAGGCTTTTCGCCTGCCTGAATACGAAAACGGGGCCCCGAACGGGCCCCGTTTATTTTGTTCGCGATGCAGAGGCGTCTAGTCCTTGTCGCCAAACATCCGCTTGACCCGGTTCCAGACCGGCGGGAAGCGCTTGAGCACGCCTGTGACGATGCCGTGCGCCGTCTGCGAGGAGGCAGCCAGCAGCAGTGCCGACAGGATGAAGAGCGGCAGGCCCAGCGGGATCGGCAGGAAGAAGAGCGGAATGGCGATCGCCAGCAGGAAAAGGCCAAGTGCCACGCCAATCGCGCGCAGAACGAGTACGATAACCCCGCCAATACGGGATTTGCTGAACTCGTTGACGGCATCGTTCATGACCAGCGAAAACTCCTCGGCCGAAAGAGCATGTGACGGGGAATGTGATGCGAAGCTGGCATTGCGCAAGAGCGCATGCAGCCATTTCCGCACAGGTGTGACTTCCACGCGATTATCCGCCTGCCAATTATGGCGTAATTGCGATGCACGCGGCGGTATCATGTCGATATAGGTCATCTTGCATCTCCCTGTCTTGTTAACCGGTCAGACAGAGAGCCGGTTCCCTCACCCGCCGCAGCGCATTGCCCGCCCACACGCGACCGGCTAGCGTCGCCTGCCCGCTCTGGAAGGCCCGTGACGCATGCATTCTGCCGTACTGCCCCTCCATACCCTGCAGGCGCTTCGCGCCGTTGCAGCGCTGCTGGTACTGGCCGCCCATGCCTCCCAGATCGATGGCCGCTTTTTTGAACAGCCCGTATCGGATGGCAGCTGGATACTGGGCTTTGCAGGCGTGGACCTGTTCTTCGTGATCTCCGGTTTCGTGATGGTCTACATCACAACCGGCAAGCCGCGCGGCGATGCGCCCTTTATCGGCCGCTTCGTCTATGCCCGCTTTACCCGGATCTACCCCGTCTACTGGGTCTTCACGCTTCTGGCGCTGGCCGCCTATATCGCCATTCCCGGATCACTGACCCGCGATCTGTCAGACCTGCACCTGTGGCAGTCCTTCACCTTGTGGCCGATAGACAACGCGCTGCCCGTCCTGCATGTCGGCTGGACGCTGACCCACGAGATATACTTCTACCTCGCCTTTGCCGCCTTCCTGTGCCTGCCTGAACGCTGGCTGCCGCTCCTGCTGGCAGGTTGGGCGGGGTTGGTGGTCGCAGGTTCGCTCCTTTTGGACGGGCTTCCCGCCATTGGCACGTTGATCGTCAACCCGCTGACGATCGAGTTCATTCTGGGCGCGTGTGCCGGCATTCTCATCATGTCGGGCGAGCGGCGTCTGGCGCGCGCCGCACTAGTCGCCGCAGCTGTGTGGCTGGCCGCAGCATGCTGGCTGGTCTGGCCGCAGGGCGCAGAGGATTTTCCCTCCGGCTGGAGCCGCGTGGCGGCGTTTGCCGTACCGGGCGCTCTAATTGCCTATGGTGTGATCAGTCTGGAGATGCAGGGCGCCCTGAAGGCGCCGGGATGGCTGGTGCGCCTCGGCGACTGGTCCTACGCGCTCTATCTCTGCCACCTTCTCGTCCTGTCGGGACTGGTGCGTATCTGGGTCAGCGCGCTACCCGATTTCGGACCGCTGGCGAGCCTCGCCTTCCTGCTGGTTTCCACAACGCTCAGCGTCGTGGTGGCAGGCCTCGCATTCCACTGGCTGGAATTTCCGGCCCTGAAGTTTACGCGCCGGCTGGGCGACCGGCTGTTCAGGGGCACGCAACATACCCGCCGGGCACCGGCGGCCCATGAGGATCCGGCGGTCCGTGACGGGCCCGCCGGATCACAACAGGGATAGGCCTATTCGGCGGCCTGCGGCTGGTCTTCGGCTTCCTGCCAGACCAGAACCGGATTGCGCGCCGCGCGCGTCTCGTCGAGGCGCTTGACCGGCGCATGCACCGGGGCGGACACGAACCGCGCCGTGTCACCGGACTTTGCCGCCGTCGCGAGGCCTTCCAGCACATCGCAGAACCGGTCGAGGCCGGACTTGCTTTCGGTCTCGGTCGGCTCGATCAGCATCGCGCCATGCACCACCAGCGGGAAGTACATGGTCATCGGGTGATAGCCCTCGTCGATCATCGCCTTGGCAAAATCGAGCGTGGTGACGCCGGTATCCTTGAGGAAGCGGTCATCAAAGAGCGCTTCGTGCATGCAGGTGCCTTCAAAGGCGGGCGTCATCACATGCTTCAGGCGGGCGAGGATGTAGTTGGCATTCAGCACCGAGTCCTCTGCCACCAGGCGCAGCCCGTCAGAGCCGTGGCTGAGCATGTAGGAGAGCGCGCGCGTGAACATGCCCATCTGGCCATGGAAGGCGACCATGCGGCCGAAGGGCTTCGCGCCATCGCTGCGGGCCTCTTCCTCGTGCTCGACCATGTGCCAGCCCTCGCCTTTCCTGACGACGTAGGGCACCGGCGCGAACGGCGCGAGCGCTTCGGAGAACACAGTCGGGCCGGAGCCGGGACCACCGCCACCATGCGGGGTGGAGAAGGTCTTGTGTAGATTGATGTGCATGGCGTCGATGCCAAGATCGCCGGGGCGCACCCGGCCGACAATGGCGTTGAAGTTCGCGCCATCGCAGTAGAAATAGCCGCCCGCCTCATGGATCAGGTCGGCGATTTCCCGGATGTCACGCTCGAACAGGCCGCACGTATTCGGGTTGGTCAGCATGATGCCGGCAACATCATCGCCCAGCTTCGCCTTGAAAGCCTCCATGTCGACGCGGCCATCGGGACCTGCCGGGATTTCATCGCAATAGAAGCCGCACTGCACGGCGGTTGCCGGGTTGGTGCCGTGGGCGCTTTCCGGCACCAGCACGCGGCGGCGGCCGGTCTCACCGCGTGCATCCAGCGCCGCGCGAATGGCCATCATGCCGCACAGCTCGCCATGCGCGCCCGCTTTCGGGCTCATCGCGACACAAGGGGTATTCGTCAGCGTCATCAGCCAGTGGGCAAGCTCGCCGATCAGCTCCAGCGCGCCCTGCACCGTCGATTGCGGCTGCAGCGGGTGGATGTCACCAAAGCCCGGCAGGCGCGCCATCTTCTCGTTCAGACGCGGATTGTGCTTCATCGTGCACGAGCCGAGCGGGTAGAGACCGAGATCGATCGCGTAATTCTTCCGGCTGAGGCGCACATAGTGGCGCATGGCTTCCGGCTCGGCGAGGCCGGGAAGGCCGATCTCGCTCGTGCGCTCCAGCCCGCCCAGGCGCGTCTTTGCCCCTTTCAGCGGCGGCAGGTCGACGCCGGTCAGGTCGGTGCGTCCGCGCTCGAAAATCAGCGGCTCGGCCTGATCAAGGCCGCGAGAGCCGGAGATCGTATCGGCATAGCCACCCGTGGCGGCATTGGCGTTCGGACGCGTCGGGCGTCCCATCTGGTTCATGGCCATGGCTAGAGCACCTCTTTGAGCGCGGATGCGAACAGGGCGATATCGGCGTCGGTATTGGTTTCGGTGGCGGCAATGATGAGACGGTCATCCAGCCCCGCGCCCGGATAGAGGCGGCTGGCGGGCACACCGGCCAGCACGCCCTTGGCGATCAGGCTTTCAGTGACGGAGGCCGCGTCCTTCGGCAGTTTCACCGTGAACTCGTTGAAGAAGGCCCCGGTCTCCACGCTCACGCCCGGCACGGCGGAAAGCGCGTCGGCCAGTTCCACCGCCCGCTCGTGATTGAGCGCGGCAAGGTGTTTGAGACCCTTCTCGCCCAGCAGCGTCATGTGGATCGTGAAGGCGAGCGCCATCAGACCGGAATTGGTGCAGATATTCGACGTCGCCCGGTCACGGCGGATGTGCTGCTCGCGCGTGGAGAGCGTCAGCACATAGCCCCGGCGGCCATCGGCATCGACGGTCTCACCGGCAAGACGGCCCGGCATGTTGCGGATGAAGTTCTTGTCGTTGCGGCAGGCAAACAGGCCCACATACGGCCCGCCGAACTGCAGGCCGACACCAATGGACTGGCCCTCGCCGACCACGATGTCGGCGCCCATTGCGCCCGGGCTTTCAACAAGGCCCAGCGACACGACTTCGGTGAAGACCGCGATCAGCAGCGCGCCCTTGGCATGGGCAGCCTCGGCAATCGGGCGCAGATCATGGATTCCGCCGAACACGTCCGGGTTCTGGACGACAACGCAGGCCGTCTCATCGTCGATCTGGCTGATGACATCATCCAGCCCGCCCGGCACCGGGGCCTTGGCGGCAATGTCGATATTCATGTAGCGGGCGAGCGTGCGCGTCGCTTCGGCATAGTGCGGGTGCAGATTGCCCGACAGGACTGCGCGCGAACGCTTGGTCACCCGGGCCGCCATCAGCACCGCCTCGGCGCAAGAGGTCGAGCCGTCATACATGGAGGCGTTGGCCACATCCATGCCGGTCAGGCGCGCGACCTGCGTCTGGAACTCGAACAGGGTCTGCAGCGTGCCCTGGCTGATTTCCGGCTGATAGGGCGTGTAGGCGGTGAGGAATTCGGAGCGCTGGATCAGATGGTCCACCGTGGCCGGAACATGGTGCTTGTAGGCGCCTGCGCCGACGAAGAAGGCCGCCTCGCTGGCGGTGGTGTTCTTCTTCGCCATGCGGGCAAAGATGCGCTCCACTTCCAGCTCGGTCGCCCGGCGCGGCAGGTTGACCGGACCGTCAAGGCGCGCCGCTTCCGGCACATCGGCAAACAGCGCATCGATGGAGCTGACGCCAATGACGCCCAGCATTTCGGTGCGGTCTTCAGGGGTAAGCGGCAGATAGCGCATCGTTGCATTCGCCTTCGTCAGGTTGAACCTTGGTCACATCCCCTCCGGTCCCGGCCCTTTGCCCGTTGACGGGACAGGGCCGGAGACACGCAAGGTGTATTCACTTGCTAGCCGACGAGCTTGGCGTAGGCCGCCTCGTCCATCAGGCCTTCCAGATCGCCCTTGTCGGCAATCTTCAGCTTGGCAAACCAGCCGCCAGCCAGCGGCTCGTCATTGACGATTTGCGGGGCGTCCTCGATGCCGTCATTGATCTCGACGACTTCGCCCGACACCGGCGCATAGACCTCGGCGGCGGTCTTGACCGAGTCCACCACGGCGATCTCGGCGCCTTTCTTGAAGCTCTTGCCGACGTCCGGCAGCTCGACGCTGATCACGTCGCCCAGTTGCTCGGTGGCGTACTGGGTAATGCCGATGACGGCGATATCGCCCTCGATGCGGACCCATTCATGGTCTTTGGTGAAATAGGTGGTCATGATGGTAACTCCCCGTCAAAAAAGAAAAAATCAGCCCCGGTAGAAGCGGTGCGGCGCAAACGGCAGGCTGGCAACCTCAGCAGCGCGCGCCTTGCCGCGCACCATCAGCTCCAGCGGCGTACCCGGCTTGGCAAGATCAGCGCGGACATAGCCCATGGCGACAGGCGCGCCAAAGCTCGGCCCGAAACCGCCAGAGGTAACTACGCCGACAATTTCACCCTCATGGACGATCTCGGCGCCTTCACGCGCAGGCGATTTGTCGTGCGGCTTGATCCCGACGCGTTTCTGCGCCGGCCCATCGGCAATCTGTTTCAGGATCTTTGCGGCGCCCGGAAAGTCTGCGCGTTCCCGGCGCGACTTGGCGACCGCCCAGATGAGCGATGCCTCCACCGGTGTGCGCGCCTCATCCATGTCATGGCCATAAAGGCAGAGCCCGGCTTCAAGGCGCAGGCTGTCGCGTGCGCCAAGGCCGATCGGTTTTACCCTCTCATCGGCCAAGAGCAGGCGCGCAATGTGCGCGGCCTTGTCTGCCGGGATGGAGATTTCAAACCCGTCCTCGCCGGTATAGCCCGAACGCGAGGCGATGATCTCGACACCGTCCAGCGTGAAGACACCGGCCTGCATGAAGACCAGCTTGCCCGCCTCCGGCACGAGGCCGGTAAAGACGTCCGCCGCCTTAGGCCCCTGCAGCGCCAGCAGCGCGCGGTCCGACAGCTCGTGCAGCTCGGCCTTGCCCGCGAAATGCTTGCGCATGTGGGCAAAATCGCCGCCCTTCGTAGCCGCATTCACGACGACGAAGATGCCGTTGCCATCCGGGCGCGAGACCATCAGATCGTCCATGATCCCGCCTTCGGAGTTCAAAAGCAGGGTGTATTTCTGTTCGCCGGCGCCCAGGCTTGCGAGATCAGCCGTGATCAGCTTTTCCAGCGCAGCCTCGTCGCCGGTCACGCGCGCCTGGCCCATGTGGGAGACGTCAAACAGGCCGGCCGCTTCGCGCGTATGAAGGTGCTCGGCCATGATCCCGGCCGGATACTGGACCGGCATCGCATAGCCGGCGAACTCGACCATGCGCGCGCCAAGCTCGACATGCAGGTCGTATAGCGGAGTTTTCAGAAGGTCTGCTGTGTCGGCCATGGGTCACGAAATCCTGAACGCGGGTTTGCAATCACTGCCGTGCGCGGACCAGCCCGCGTGGCAGCCTTGCCCCCGCTGTCTCGTGACCTGAGAGATTCCCGCGGCAACAGGGCTGACCCCATGCGCCGCTTGCTCCTTCGGTGGGGCGTGGCATCGGCCATCACCCGCTTTCCAGCGTTGGCGGTCCCAGCGGTCCTGCGGCCTGAGCGTTTCCGGGGCGGTTGCGCCTTCGGCGCCGGCATCTTCGGCCGGTCTCTCCCGCATGGGTGCCTAATCACGAACAGGTCTCCCCGTTCGCTTGCGCAAACTAGTGTTCCGCGCGCCCGAGTCAATCGCCGCCAGAGCCCTCTGCGGCAGTGCGTGCGGGCAGATTGTCTGCAGTTGAGGCGGCAACCTTTTGCGCTGCAACAGAGTTATTCGCGCCACCTGTGACACTTGCGACGAAAGGAATTGTCATGACGACCATGATGAAAATGCTGTCGGGCTCCGCTGCCGCCCTCACGCTGGCCGTGTCGGGCCTCGCCGTGCCTGCCTTTGCGCAGGCAACCGGTCAGGTTTCGATTCTCCAGGCCATCGAGATCGCCCGCGACAACGGCATGACCCTGATCGACGAGATCGAGATGGATGACGGCCTGTGGGAAATTGACGGCTACATGCAGGAGCGCACTGAGCTGGAACTGACAATCTCGGCCCAGACCGGCGAGCTTGTCCGCCGCGACGAGAACATGCAGCTTTTCCGCCCGGACCAGCCGGAACTGAGCGTCGAAAGCGCCATTGAAATCGCGGCAGCCAACGGCATCACCATGATCAGCGACGTCAATCTGGACGGCCGCAAATGGGAGATCGATGGCGCGGGCGCGAACGGCCAGGAGATCGAGCTGGAAATCTCCAGCTCCACTGGTGAGGTCTTGCATATCGAGCACGACTAGTCCGGCGCCGGGCTGAAATCAGCCCTGCAATGATGAAAGGCCCGCCTCCCAGTGGCGGGCCTTTCTTGCATTCCGGAACTGACCGGGGAACTGTCGGGCAGACCGGAATGTCTGCGATGTCCGGTCAGGCCTGGCGGCTGCGCTCACGCTCCTCGTACAGGGCCAGGATGCGGGCATCGCCGATCTGCTCGACGGCGCGGGCCATCGTGCGGTCGCGGCAGTCCTGCGCGATGCGTGTCTGCAGCACGCCGCGCGCTTCGGCGACATTGCAGTAGCTGCGAACCTGCTGCTCGAGCTGGTTGAGGACGTGGGCACGCCCTTCGCTGGTCTGCATCTGCCAGGGGGCATAGGTGAAGCTGAATTCCTGGGCCTGGGCCGAGGCGGCAAAAGCGGTGACGGCGAAGGCGGCTGAAGCGATAAGGGTCTTGATGGCAGTCATGGCGGTCTCTCCTGTTACAGGCGTTGCTGTGGGGCGGCGCCGGTGAATGACCGGTGGTGTGCCGCGACAGGAGCGAGCTATCCGCATTCCCGGCCGGCAAATCCTCAGCGAGTTCTGAGGAAGTTCTGAAAAATTATCAGGCCATTGTTTTCATGATGCTTTTTGCCTCGCCAAACGCCGCCTTATGCCGGGCCGAACGGTGACGCGGGCGGCCAACACCGCTATAAACACTCCCGACGGGGAGGCGGTTTTGGACACTTCGGACACTCAGGCGGGCGGGGCGGGCCGCGACGGCCAAGGCCGTCTGGCAGCAA
Source organism: Glycocaulis sp. (assembly GCF_052168375.1). Taxonomy (NCBI): domain Bacteria; kingdom Pseudomonadati; phylum Pseudomonadota; class Alphaproteobacteria; order Maricaulales; family Maricaulaceae; genus Glycocaulis; species Glycocaulis sp. Next base: position 4,531 of record NZ_JBQLZR010000025.1, on the reverse strand, counting down.
ACGGGCTGGTTCTGGACCTGCGCGACGAGACGGCAACGCTGGACGGCGCCCGGCTGGAGCTGCGCGGCAAGCCCTTGCGCCTGCTCGCCCTGTTGATGGAGCGCGCGCCGGTTCTGGTGACCAAGTCGGAAATCATCGACGCGGTCTGGGACGGTATGAGCGTGTCGGACGCGGTGATGACCACCGCCGTACGGGAAATCCGCATTGCGCTTGGCGATGATGCCCGTGCGCCGCGATGGGTCATGACGGCCCACGGACGCGGCTATCGCTTCATTCCGGCACTCGAAACAGATCAGGCTGCGGCCACGCCGTCAGCTTTTGCCGGAGCGTCCGCAGCCGCCACCAGCGAAGGCGCACACACCCTCACCTACCGGCCCGCCCGGTCTGGCAGGATCAGTCCGCGCCTTGCCGTGCTGGGCGTACTGGGCTGCCTTCTGGTGGTCATGGCCGCAGCCATCGGCATGTCGGCGCTTGGCTCGCGCCCGGCTGCGGCGCCGGAAAAATCGGTCGCGATCCTTACCTTCGAGACCCTCAGCGACGATGGGGATTCGCGCTGGTTTGCCGATGGTCTGGCCGAGGAGATCAGCGCCGCCCTCGCCCGCACGCCTGACCTGCGCGTGGCGTCCCGCCAGGCGAGCCTGCCACTGGAATCCGAGCCGGGCACCTCATTGAACGTACTGGGCGAGGCGCTGAACGTCGCTCATCTGGTGACCGGCACGGTCCGGCGCGAAGGCGACCGGGTGCGTGTCACCGTGAGCCTGGTGGAAGCCGGATCAGGCCTGCAGCGCTGGGCCGACACCTATGATCGCGATTTCACCGATATTCTCGACCTGCAAGGCGATATCGCCGCCCACGTTGCCACCGTACTGGACACCGCGCTGGACCCAGAGGCCCTACAGGCCATGGTCGATAGCGGCACGCGCTCCATTGCCGCCTATGAGGCCTATCTGCGCGCACAGGCCGCCATCACCGAGTTCAACCGGACGGGCGATTCGATGAGCTGGGCCGCCGCCTTGCCGCTACTTGACCGCGCCCGGTCCATCGATCCCGGCTTTGCAGAAGCGCATGCCCTGTCGGCACTGGTCTTTCGCTATCTCAATACGCCTTCGCTCGTCATGGCGCCCAATGCCCTGACGGGTGAAGCCTACCGGCAGGCCTACTCACAGCGCATGAATGCGGCCATCGAAGCGGCGCGTGACCCGGTTCAGGCCGCCGCCTACCGTGCCGTCCGGGACATGGAATTGTTCGATCTGGATACGGCGCGCGATGCGCTGGAAGCCTATCTGGAAGAGCGCCCCAACGACACCGATTACTGGTTTCACTATTCCAACACGCTGGTGATGCTGGGCAATCATGACGAGGCGCTGGAGGTCGTGCGGCGGCTCGACCGGACCTTGCCGGCAACCGATCTGGAAAACCGGGCACCATTGATCCAGCACGCCCGCAAGGCGCGCGATTACGCTCTGGCTGCCGATATCGGCAGGCGCGCACTGGCCGTAGATCCCTTCCACAGCGTCACACTGATCGAGATCCATCTGGCGCTGCTCGCCATTGGCGCGATTGAAGAGGCTGCCTCGGTCAATGCCCGCATCCAGGAGAGCAGCCTTGGCGTGTTCGCCAAGCTGTTCAGCGACATCTACCAGGTCTGCGCGAGCGGAGATGGCGCCCGCGCCCGCGAACTGGGCCAGACCTTTCTGAACGAGCCGCGCGCCCGCATGCAGGGCTATTACATGCACCGTATCCTCGGAGAGCCGGAGGCCGCCTATGACCGCCTGCGCGATCTGGATACGCCCGGCGTTCCGGGCCGCTTGCGCGAGATGCTCTTCGATCCGCCCTTCGATGCCCGTCAGATGCCCCATCTTGCCCGCGCGGTCGAAGCAGCCGGTGGCCGCATCGTTGCGCCGATGGAGCCGCCGGTCTTCTGCCCGGACGGTGCCTGAGACCTACATCTGGTCAGGTGCCTCGATGCCGATGAGCGAGAGTGTGAGCTATAACTCAAATACGCTAGGCTTATGTTCTGGTTATAAGCGCCTGTCAAAACGTTACGCCTTATAGGGCTCAAAGTTAGCGGAAATTCCCCTACGCCACCCCTTTAATCACTTACTGCTTTTTATTCTTGCTTTACGATTTATAGCCGCTATAGGGTTCCCATTGAGGCACCGGATTGGCTGGTCGCCTTGAATGTTGGAGATAATGTTATGAATAAGAACCATGTAAATAGCGTTTCAGTCGCTCTCGCCCAGTATAATAGGCTTCGCTCAGTGGTTTCCTACGACATCCTTATGAAACGCGCAGGCGCTTCCCGTAAACAAATTCACCACGACGCTCAAAAACTCCAAGAGGTGGGGGCGGTTCGTGTGGTAAAGGGTGCGCGAGGAGGATACCCCTCCCGAGTGTACCCCCTCGTACCCGCGTCGGTATTTCGCGCCTTGGCAGTAAGCCAAAATGCAAATGGAGTTGTGTAGTCATGTCTGAAGCCTTGGTGTTAAAATTAAAAGACGTTCTCGCATCTGTTATTGAGAATGAAATAACAGCCAGCGATATAGCCGATCGCCTTAGAGTAGATATTGGTCTCGCAAGAGACTTGATGAAGGAAATTGTCGATGAATATTATGAAATAAATTATATAGTTGGTCGCAAAGGGTATGAAACGAGGCTATCGGCGGCGCAGCCATTAAATTCTATTTTTGCTCCGAAAATATCTGTTGGAAATAATCATGAAAAAGCCTCAAAGAAGCCTCCCACTGACCTCAACAGCGCCAATCCGCCACATACAATTACACATTGTTACGTACTTAGAAAAGAGCCGATGTTTGAAGTGCGCCTTCCCATCGATTTGAGCAAGGATGAAGCTGACAGGCTTAACGCATATATATCCGCTATTTGCATTTAAAGCATATATAATCTGCATGCGGCGCTCGCCTACCTACATCTGGTCAGGTGCCTCGATGCCGATGAGCGAGAGGCCCAGCTCAAGCTGGCGAAGCGTCAGCTCGGCCAGTGCGAGGCGGGAACGGCGCAAGCCCTCATCCTTTTCGGGAAGGATCGGGCAGGCCGCATAGAAGCTCGAGAAAGCCTGCGACAGGCTGTAGACGTGCTCGCACAGATGATTGGGTGCCCGGTCGTCATGCGCGCGCATCAGCGCGCCGTGGAAGCCATCGAGCCGGCGCACAAGGGCAGCCTCTTCCGGTGCCGAGACGCGGATCTCGCCCGGCTCCAGCCCGTCGCCTGCCGCCTTCTTCATCAGCGATTTGATGCGCACGGCCTGATAGAGGAGATAGGGGCCGGTCTTGCCCTCGAACGAGACGAACCGGTCCATCTCGAAAATGTAGTTGGTCGTGCGGTAATTCTGCAGATCGGCAAACTTGATGGCCGCATTGGCCACCTTGCGCGCCACATCTTCCAGCGCGTTCGCATCCAGCGTCTCGCCCAGCCCGGCTTCGGCGAGGCGCGTGCGCGCGCGCTCGCGGGCCTCTCCGATCAGGTCAGCCAGGCGGAACGTGCCGCCGGCGCGCGTGCGCAGGCGCTTGCCATCCGGTCCGTTCACGGTGCCGAACTTTACGTGCTCCAGACCGCCCTCGCCCGCGAGGCCTGCCTTGATGGCAGCGCGGAAAACCTGCTCGAAATGGTCAGACTGGCCCAGATCGACGACATAGAGGATAAGGTCCGGGTTCTGCTCCTGCCGCCGGTCCAGAATGGTTGCAAGATCGGTGGTCGCGTAGAGCGCGGAGCCTTGCGAGCTGACGAGGATGAGAGGAGCCAGCTCCTTCTTGTCGTCCTCGCGCGCCACCCGCACGATCCACGCACCGTCGGAGAGTTCAGCCACGCCGCGTGCCTTGAAATCCTCGACGAGGCCCGGGATCAGGTCGTTGACGTCGCTCTCGCCCTTCCACAGGTCGAAATGCACGCCAAGCGCCGAAAAATCATCTTTCAGCGCCGCAATGGACACGTTGATGAAGTGCTTCAGGAGCGCGCGGTAACCGGCGCGCCCTGCCTGCAGCTCGGCGGTCGCCTTGCGCGAGCGCTCCTGCCGGGCCGGGTCGTCCTTGCCCTTGGCGCTCGCCTGCGGGTAGAGCCGCGCCAGATCCTCGATCGAGACCGGGGCGGTTTCGGGGTAAGGCCCGGTAAAGGCCTCGTCGAAATAGGGAAGGTCCGGCTGCTCGTCCTCCAGCTCGGTGATGAGCTGGCCCATCTGCAGGCCCCAGTCGCCCAGATGGATGTCACTGGTCACATCATGACCGAGGAAGCGGAACAGGCGCTGCAGGCTGTCGCCGATGACCGACGAGCGCAAATGCCCGACATGCATCGGCTTGGCGACATTGGGTCCGCCAAAATCGATCATCACCTTTTGCGGGGTATCCACCCGGCCGGCCCCGGTGCGGTCATCACCGGCCAGTGCGCGGGCGCGGGCAGAATAAAGCTGCGGAGACGGGGTGATGTTCAAAAAGCCCGGACCTGCAATCTCGATATCGAGATCGGGCGCCGTGCCGCCCAGATACGCCTTCACCCCTTCGGCAATGGCACGCGGCGG
>NZ_JBQLZR010000024.1:0-14861 GCF_052168375.1 Glycocaulis sp. | reverse complement strand
GATCGCGGCTCTAATGTCGCTGCGCGACAAGCCGGCAGGATCGGTGCGCCTGACCCTGTCACATCATGCGCTACGGCGTCTCGTATGGCGTAAGCTCAGCCCTATACTCGGTGATTTTCCCGATATATCGCTGGAACTGAGTGTTGATAGTGGCTTTCGCGATATTGTCGGCGACGGTTTCGATGCGGGAGTCCGACTGGGCGAAAGCATCGAAAATGACATGATTGCCGTGCGCATCGGCCCGGACTGGCGTCTAGTTGCCGTGGCGTCACCGAAATACCTAGAGCAAATCCAGCTACCAAGTCTTCCTCAAGATCTTCTCTACCATACCTGCATTAAAAGGCGGTTTGAGGCGGGTGGGCTTTATGCATGGGAGTTTGCGAAGGATGGAAAGGATGTCCGCGTCCGGGTCCAGGGCCGTCTGACGGTGAATGATGATGAGACCATGGTTGACGCAGCATGTGACGGCCACGGCATCGCTTATGTGCCCGAAGACATGGTGCGCAGCCATATCGATGCGGGCCGCTTGATCCTCCTCCTGGACGATTGGTCGCCAAGATTCGCCGGCTATCACCTTTACTATCCGAGCAAGCACCAGAAGCTGCCTGCCTTCGAGGTCGTCATCGATGCACTGCGTCACAGAGAAGGCACCAGCTAAGTGGGTGCAAACTTGTCCAAACCCTGCAGTGATGAATGTAGGTGCCGCTATGAACCGCTAACCCATTCCAATGGGCGGCGGGCCGAGCGTGGCACTTGCCGGAGTGCTCTCCCGTAGCGAAAGGCGAACACTATATCGCCATCGCTTGTCGTGAGTGCCGAGAGCCTTTCCCTCCAGCCCCGGTCGATGCCGAGTTGACGATCGCGGTCCACCAGCTCCGGGAGCTGATTGAGCGGATGGGCGGCCAACCCTTCATGGGTGAGCGCCAGGTGCAGACGCTGCCAAAGGCGGCCTGCAGCCAACTGGCCGGCACGATCATAGGCGTCCGCAATCGTGATGACGCCAAACCCGCCGGCCGTGCCGAGCTGTCCACGGGTGGAGTTGAGCCAGTACTGACCCGAGCTCGCGGCATCGGGCTCAGGCAGCAACTGACCCATGAAACTCATCACTGGCGAGAGGCCTGCCGTAGGCACCGAAACGCCATCCCGGTGGCGGGCGATTTCGCGGGCATTGCCCCGAAACCAGACATGTCCGTCATGGCTCATCTGTGCGTCAGCATTGATGGCCGCCGTCGCTTCCAGCGTACCGTCAATGAAAGCCTGTCCGCGCGGCGTGTCGCGGTCAAACACCTCCAGCGAAGCGCCGTCCGTCTCGCCCGCAAGAGCCTCTATGGCCGCAAGCTGTGCCTCTGGTACAGGCTCGCCGTCATAGGGTGCGCGATTGGTGCGCCGGTTGGGGATTGCATCGAAAAGGCTGGGCTGCATCGCGGGGGCAGGGGTGAGCGGAACGAAAATCCGTCCGGCACCATTGGCGCCGAGTGCTTCAAGGCGAGGTCTGCCTGCGGAAAAGCCGAACGCTGGCGCGGCGATCTCGGCATTGGCAAGAGCCGCGCCAAGGCCGATCCACATTTCGCGCCGGTAGGGATCAAAGGCACCCAGATGGCGGGTGGTATCGGCTTCGATCACGCAGCGGTCAGAAGCCAGCTCGAAGGTCCAGGGCTGGGTGTTGTGCGGGTTCGACGCGAGGATTGCAGCGGCGGCCAGAGCAGACGGATCGCCCTGGCTGGCCATGCCAAGTGCTTTCCAAGGCTCGAAGGGGGATGTATCGGCAGGAAACACGCCGGCATCGACTATTCGCCAACCAGCCGCAGCCGTGCCGGCGATTGTCACCATGCCAGCGCCTGCCAGCCCCTTTGTCAGAAATGCGCGCCGGCTGGCGCGGGTCCCGGTGTCGGCCATCGACTTGCCTCCGTCCTTGATGCTGCAAGCCTAGCGCCGGCCAAAATCATGCATATTGACATTTTGTGTATGCCAATCATGCATTCATGTATGAATAGCGATACCAAAAACGCCGACCTGGACTGGCGCCTGATCCGCGCCTTTGTTGCCGTTGCAGAGGCAGGAACCTTGAGCGCTGCAGCGCGCAGGCTTGGGACAACGCAGCCGACTATCGGGCGCCAGATACGGGAACTGGAAGCGCTGTGCGGCGAGGTGCTGTTCCATCGCCGGGGCACACGGCTGGAACCCGTCCCGGCGGCCAGAACCATTCTGGAACAGGCCCGTGATGTGGATGCGGCCGTGCGGTCGCTGTCGCAGGCGTTCACACGCATTGCTGATGCCCCGGACGGACAGATTGTCCGCATAACGGCGCCCACTCTGATCTGTGACCGGCTTTTGCCGCACCTGTTGCCAGCCATTCTGGACACGCTGCCGGAGGTAGAGATCCAGATTGATCCCTCCGACATCGTTCAGGACCTGCAACGGCGCCATGCCGACATTGCGATCCGGCTGACCGATCCGGTTCAGCCTGATCTGATCGCGCAGAAGCTGGGATCGATAGGCCTCGGCCTCTTTGCTTCAAAAGCCTATCTGGACGTTTATGGAATCCCGAGGGGGCTGGAGGCATTTGCCGCCCACCGGCTTATCCTTCCGGTGGATGAGGAGATCGTTCGTGTAACGACGGCCCGTCTGGGGATTTCTCCTGACATGCTTCGCTCCAGCCTGCGGTCGGATGATCTTCGCCATCGTCATGCTCTTATGGCCGCAGGGCTGGGGATTGGAACCGGCCACCACTGGCTGGGGCGAACGGATCGCCACATGGTTCGCCTTCTTCCCGATATCGAGCTGACCCGCTTTCCAGTCTGGCTGGTAACGACTGAGGATGTACGTTTGAGCCGGTCCCGCCGTGCGGTGTTTGATGCACTGTGCGCTGCGCTGAAGCCGTGGCTGATCTAGTTCTAGGCGGTTGTGAATCAGGTGCGGTCTAATCTTCACCGTGAAGCCATTCGATCCCGGCGAGAGAGACTACTTTTTTCAAACGTTTCAAGACCCCGGTACTGCTGGCTCAATGGGTTCAAGGGTTACGAGATCGACTTGCGTTACACAGCTGCCCAGCCTTTGGCGGGCCGCGCTGAACCGGTCCGCGAAAACCTCCTCGCGTAGTGCGCCGGGCGCAATGCCGCGTTGTTCAACCAGACGCGCAAGTGACCGTGCGCGGGTGACGGAAATATGGTTTTCCATGTCAAACGCGGCGAGCAATCTGCGCATGTCGAAACGGGCTGCCGCGTCGAAATATCCATCGCGTCCGAGGAGCGCCAGCGGAGCGACATTGGTCCAGCCATTTCGCCAGTTCTCGTTTATCCAGATCAGTTCCTGGCGCACGGCCTGATAATAGCTACGGTCTTCCGGTGAAAGGGCGGCCATGGTGCCATTGTCTTCGGCAAGTTCAAAAAGAGAGACCGGAACCTCGACGCCGTCAGCGAGGAAGGTAATCGGGAAGTACAAGGAGCGCGTCATTTCTTCGGGAAGCCCGGTCAGCGGCATGGCCTCCCATTCGCCTTCGCTTACCAGCAGAGCGGCATCCAGTTCACCGATCCGGCTTCTGAGGCAATCTGCCGTCGCAACGCGGGCGGCGCTTACGGCCAGCGTCCGCTCGATCGCCGCGTCGATCTGCTCCAGTGTCTCGTCATGCAGGCGCGCTTCGCGCTGCGACACCACCCACTCGCTCGCCCACAAGGCCAGCATCACGCCGACGACCACGACGACGAGCTCCATCGCCCAGTGACGAAGGTTGCGTGCCTGGCGTGCTGTCAGTGCCCCAAATCGCAGTTTCAACATGTAGCCCCTCCAGTCGGGAGGACGATGCTACAGATCGCCAGGCTTGCAAAGCAAATGAGCCCTGCCGGAAGGCGGTGGGTTTGGGGAGCATTGCGGCAGGAAATACATCGGAAAAATGGCGGAGGGGGTGGGATTCGAACCCACGGTACGGTTTCCCGCACGCCGGTTTTCAAGACCGGTGCCTTAAACCACTCGGCCACCCCTCCGACGCGGATCGTTTAACCGGCTTTGTCACACTCCGGCAAGCCTGCGCGCCACAGCGCATGGCGTTGCTGCAGCAGAGTTCATGTCCGCAACCGTTTGTTTAGTCATCCGGGTTTATCTGGAGAACGGAAACAGGGTGGAGTTGTGTACCTTGGCTGAAGCCCATACGGGGCAGAGACGGCGGCTGGAAGTGTTGCGGGTCCTTGTGGTGGACGACAACACGCATATGGCCTCCATTCTGCGCACGGTACTGAACAGTTTCGGTATTCGCCATGTCGACGAGGTGCGCGGCGCCGTCGAAGCGCTGGAGCTTATCCGCACGCGCTCCTACGATTTTGTTCTGCTCGATTACAACATGCCGATTCTGGACGGGATCGAGTTCACGCGTCTCGTGCGTACGGGTCGCGACCATAACCAGCAGATGATACCGATCATCATGATCACAGGGTTCACCGAGCGTTCGCGCGTGATGGCGGCGCGTGATGCCGGCGTTACCGAGGTCTGTGTAAAGCCGGTGACGGCGCGCGACCTCTGGAACCGTATCGCGGAAGTGATCAATGCGCCGCGCCCCTTCATCCGGTCGAAGAGCTATACTGGTCCTGACCGGCGGCGCCATAAGGACTTCGAGTTCAACGGCGCTGAGAAGCGTCAGGCCAAGCAGGACGAGACTGGCGCTGCGGCCTGAGCACTGTGGCGCCTTCCTGCCAATTGCCGTCTGCCCGATCGCTTGCTACTGACTTCCCCTCCGGCGGGCATGGGGCAGGAGGGCAAGGCTTGGTTTCATTGCATTCAGCTGCCCGCGGGGCGCTTGGCCTGGTAGTGTGCGCTTTGGCAGCTTGCTCCCAGACGGCGGGGGAGCCGGAGCTCCAGGGCGCGATCGCTGCTCCTGTACCCGCAGTCACGGCCTTGCCGGTTGCCGGAGGCATGACATCTGACCCAACTGCAGAAACGCCACGAGCAACGCAGACCGGGCTGGCCTCCTGGTATGGCGAGCGGTTTCACGGGCGTCTGACGGCCAGCGGCGAAGTCTATGACATGCATGCGTTTACCGCGGCCCATCCGGAATTGCCGCTGCGCAGCCTTGCCCGTATCACCCGGCTGGATAACGGCGCCAGCGTTGTCGTCCGGATCAATGACCGTGGCCCTTATGTCAGCGGACGTATTGTGGATCTGAGCCGTGCAGCAGCCCAGGTGCTCGGCATGCTGGAAGACGGTCTGGCCGAAGTTCGCGTCGAGGCATTTGGCCCGGCCGATCCCCGGGACCGGGCGGCGATATCGGGTATCTTGCCCCGTCGCGGCGCGCCGGCCAGCGGGCAAGGGCGCAATCAGACAGCATCTGACTGACGCGCCGGGTGTGTGCCCCGTCTGGACGTGCGGCGCGGCGCACGGTTTTATGGGACATCCTGTCCTGATCGCCTGCGTGGAGAGCCGCCATGGCCCGTCTGACCGCCGCACTCGCCGGTTTTCTCATCTTGTTCAGTGGTCTTGCTGCTGCGCAGGATCCCGTCTTTGAAACCTCTGCCAGCCATGCCGTGATCATGGATTACGAGACAGGCGAGATCCTGTTCTCGAAAAATGGCGATCAGCCCATGCCGCCCTCATCCATGAGCAAGCTGATGACAGCTCTGATGGTGTTCGAGGCAATCGAAGCGGGAACACTCTCGCTCGACGACGAGCTGCCGGTCAGCGTGCGGGCCTGGCGCGAAGGTGGTTCGGCGTCAGGCGGCTCCACCATGTTTCTCGATGTGAACAGCCGTGCGCGGGTTTCAGACCTGCTTCGCGGTATTATCGTTCAATCTGGCAATGATGCCTGCATCGTGGTCGCCGAAGCACTCGGTGGCAGCGAAGAGGCCTTCGCCGACATGATGACGCGGCGGGCGCGCGAGCTGGGGCTTGAAACGGCGAGCTTCCGGAACTCCACCGGTCTGACAGCTGAAGGGCATGAAATATCGGCCGCGGACCTTGCCCGACTAGCGTCGCATATCATCACGAACTTTCCGCAATTCTATGATCTTTATAGCGAAACCAGTTTTACCTATAACGGCATCACGCAAGCGAACCGCAACCCGCTTCTTGGCGTTGTCGACAGCGCTGACGGTCTGAAGACTGGCTATACGAGTGAAGCGGGCTATGGCCTTACGGCCTCGGCGGAGCGCAATGGCGAGCGCCGGATCATCGTTTTCAACGGTACCCAGTCCATGCGCGAACGGGCCAATGAGGCCGAGCGTCTTATGCGGGCCGCCTTCTCCGATTTCGTCATGGCCGACCTAGCCGAAGCCGGGGAGGAAATCGGCACGGCAGACGTTTATCTGGGAACTTCGCGCACAGTCGCCCTGCGAACGACAGGCGCGGTGCGGGCTGCCATGCACCGGCGTGAACGCGACCGGATGCGTGCCGAGATCGTCTATGAAGGTCCGCTGATGGCACCCGTCGCGCAGGGCGATACAGTTGCCCGTCTGGTGATCACGATGCCCGATGGTCGCACCCGCGAGTTTCCGCTGGAAGCAGCGAGCGATGTGCCGCGCCAAGGGATGGTATCGCGGGCACTGAGCGCCCTGGTCAATCTGGTCAGCGGCTGACCGGCCGGAATGACGCGCGGACGCTTCATCACGCTGGAGGGCGGGGAGGGGACGGGCAAGTCGACTCTGGCGGCCGGGCTTGAGGAGGCTTTGTCGCGGCGCGGTATCGCCGTTGACCGCACACGTGAGCCGGGCGGCACGCGCGGTGCAGAGGAAATCCGCAAGCTGCTGGTGGAGGGCGAGGCAGACCGCTGGGAAGCCATGACGGAAGCCTTGCTGCTATACGCCGCCCGTCATGATCATGTGGAGCGCCGTATCCGGCTGTCACTGGAGGCCGGGCATTGGGTGATCTGCGACCGCTTTTTCGATTCCACGACGGCCTATCAGGGCGCCGCAGGCGGGGTTGCGCGGGAGACGCTAACCAGCCTTCGCAGGCTGGTATTGGGCGATTTTGCACCTGATCTGACGCTCATTCTCGATATGGAAGACCCGTATGTCGGGTTGGACCGTGCCGGTGCCCGCGGTGGGGCGGAGCAACGCTTTGAAAGCAAGGGACTCGCCTTTCACCAGCGCCTGAGGCAGGGATTCCTTGAAATCGCACGGGAAGAACCGGAGCGCTGCGTGGTTCTGGATGCGGGAGAGCCAAAGGAGCGCGTGCTCGAGAGCGCCCTTGCCGTCATTGACGACCGGCTGGGATTGAAGTCATGAGCGAAGAGGCGCTTCCCGAAGCCGATGCCGAACCGGGTCTGCCGCATCCGCGCCATGTCCACAGCCTGTTCGGTCATGAACAGGCTGAGACCGCCGCTGCCGCCGCAATCCGTTCAGGCCGGATGCACCATGCCTGGATGATCACCGGCCCGAAAGGCGTGGGCAAGGCGACCCTTGCCTGGCGCATGGCGCGCCGGGTGCTGGGCGTGGCTGCGGATCCGTCTGCGCCTCTGGCAGCAAAGTCTGATGATCCGGTCAACCGGCGTATGGAAGCGCTGTCCCACCCGGACCTGCTGCTCGTGCGCCGGCCCTATGACGAGCAGCGCAAGCGCCTGAAAGGCGAAATCACCATAGATGAGGCGCGGCGCATCCCTGCCTTCTTCTCCCGCCGGGCGGCCGAAGGAGGGTGGCGTGTCGCTATAATTGACAGCGCTGACGAGATGAATCGCAATGCTGCCAATGGCTTGCTTAAAAGTCTTGAGGAGCCGCCCGAGCGTGGGCTTCTGCTTCTTGTGGTCACGACGCCTGGCCGTTTGCCGACGACTGTCCGGTCACGCTGCCGCCGTCTCGATCTTCGTCCGGTGGCTATCGATGCGTGCGCAGACTGGCTGAGAAACGTCCACGGCGTGGACCGTGACGACGCGGGGGTTCTCGCTGCGCTTGCCAAGGGCGCGCCGGGCAGGGCGCTCGCGTTCGGGGTCAGCGGTCTTGCCGGCCTGCAACGCGAGCTGGTAGCGGCGCTGGGATCTTCAGGACGTGCTGATCCGGGAAAAGTCGAAAGCCTGATCGGAAAGGCTACCGGCACTGACAGCCAACAGACGCGCGCGGTGTTGTTCGACATGATGGCAGGCGAGGCTGCAGCCCGCGCACGCCATGCCGCCAGCGCCGGAAACGCCGTTGCGGCTGGCGAATGGGCCGATGCGTCACGCCGCGTTACCAGCCTCGCGCGGGAGGCGGAAACCCTGTATCTCGACCCCCGGCAGAGCCTGCTAGCGGCCTTCACCGTGCTGGACGGTGCAGCGCGCCAGACCGTCAGCTGAACACAATCCGGATACCTGATGCTTATCGACTCCCATGCCAATCTTCACGGCGATGCCTATGGCGAGGATCTCGGCGCTGTGCTTGAGCGCGCTCGCTCGGCTGGCGTGTCGCCCATCATCGCGATCTGCTGCCGGCTGAATGAGTTCGGCGCGGTCAGTGCCATCGCCGATGCCCATGAGGATGTGTGGTGTACGCTCGGCGCGCATCCCCATCACGCGAAGGACCAGCCGGATATAACCGCTGACGGCCTGCTGGCGCTTGCGGGCGGTCATCAGAAGCTGGTGGCAATCGGGGAGACCGGTCTCGATCTCCACTACAATTACAGCCCCTTCGAACAACAGCTGGCGAGCCTGAAGGCGCATATCGAGGCCGCCCGCATCACCGGCTTGCCGATCATCCTGCATTGCCGCAACGCCGACGAAGCCATGGCCGACCTGCTGGAAGAGGAAATGGGGAAGGGGGCCTTCAAGGCGCTTCTCCATTGCTACACGGGCGGAGAGGCGTTGGCGCGCCGGGCCTCGGCGCTTGGCGTGTGGTTCTCTGCCTCTGGCATCATCACCTTCAAGAAGGCAGACGATGTCCGCGCAATCTTTCGCGACATCATTCCTGAGAACAAGGTGATCGTGGAAACCGATTGCCCGTATCTGGCGCCAGTGCCCCATCGTGGTTCGCGTAACGAACCGGCTTTTCTCCCCCATGTGGTTGAAAAGCTGGCCGAACTGCGCGGCTGGACAATAGAGGAAGCGCAGGAGCGCACGACGCAAAATTGCCTGGCCCTGTTCGACCGGATCAAGGTGCCCGGATGAGCGGGCTGCTGCGCCTCACGCTTCTCGGCTGCGGCTCTTCAGGCGGAGTGCCGCGCATTGATGGCGACTGGGGCGATTGCGACCCGGCCGAGCCGCGCAATTACCGGACAAGATGTTCATTGCTGGTCGAGCGCGCAGAGTCACTAAGTGCATTCGCGGATGGCATCGCGATTACCCGGCTAATTATTGATACATCGCCGGATTTTCGCTTTCAGATGCTGCGCGAATGCGTCCGCGACCTCGATGGCGTGGCGTTCACCCATGATCATGCCGACCAGTCGCATGGCATTGATGATCTGCGCGCGATTGTTTACCGCCGCCGCGCGAGATTGCTGACCTTCATGGCGGACTTCACATTCGAAGCCCTAAATCACCGTTTTGGCTATATTTTCGAGACACCTGAAGGGTCTGGCTACCCGCCCATACTTGAGCCTGTCGTGCTGCCTCCGGATGGCAGATTCAGCGTGGATGGCGCTGGAGGGCGGCTTGAGGGCCGTTTCTTCTCCGTCGATCACGGCCAGACGCCTTGTAGCGGGCTGCGCTTCGGACCGGTCGCGTATACGCCAGATGTTAAAGCCATGCCGGATGCCGCCTTCGATGCCATTTCTGGCATCAGCCTGTGGATTGCAGATGCGTTGCGGGACAAGCCGCATCCATCGCACTCCCATCTGGAGCAGACACTGGCCTGGGCAGAACGCTGCGGCGTTGCACAAACCGTGTTGACCAATATGCATATCGATCTCGACTATCGAAGCTTGCTCGCCCGCTGCCGCGAAGGCGTTCGGCCGGGTTATGACGGATTGAAGGTCATCGTTGATGAGCGAACCGGTGACCTGGTTGCCATGGATGAACCCTGATCTTTCAGTTTCCTGCACCACCGCGCTTCTCATAATATTTATTATGCGACATTTATGAATGACCGTACGCGGAGACCAAAGGCGCATGACCATCCGATTTCTGGAGAACCGTATTCCGCCCCCGCTGGTATGTTTCCTGTCTGCACTGGCCAGCTGGGGTCTCGCGCACTCTACCCCGTCCTTCCAGCTGGCTTTCGCCGGTCAACGGCCTGCCGGTGCTCTCGTGATCTGTGCCGGCATACTGATTGCACTGGCGGGCATAATCGCATTCCGCCGCGCCCGAACGACGGTCAGCCCACTCAGACCAGACCGAGCCACCGCCCTCGTCACCGGCGGGATCTATCGCTGGACGCGCAATCCGATGTATCTCGGCATGGCGACGGTGCTGGCGGGCTGGACGCTGATCCTCGGCCACCCGGCCGGGTTGCTGGGCCTTACGGCGTTTGTCCTCTTCATAGACCGGTTTCAGATACAGCCAGAAGAACGCGCCCTGGAAGCTATCTTCGGTGACGCGTTTGCGAAATACCGTTCAGCTGTCGGCCGATGGATACAGATCCCTCCGGGACGCGTTGAACCTTGAAAGCCCGCAACTGATAAGCCGTCTCCAGGGAGACAGCCATGACGAATCCGAAAGCCGTACTTTATCGCATGGATATGCCGGGACATTTGTGTCCGTACGGTCTGAAAAGCCGCCACCTTCTGCGCTCCAAGGGATTTGAAGTCGAGGACCACCGGCTCGAGAGCCGCGAGGAAACGGACGCCTTCAAGGAAAAGCATGGGGTAAAGACTACCCCGCAAACCTTCATCGAGGGTGAGCGTTTAGGCGGGTACGAGGATTTGCGGCGCCATTTTGGCCAGAAGACTGGTGGAACCAGCTACACACCTGTTATTGCCCTCTTTTCAGTGGCGGCTCTCCTCGCCTTTGCCATTGGCTGGCGGATGGACGGAACACCCTTCCAGCTGCGCCTTGGCGAACATTTTGTGGCCATTGCCATGGTGCTGCTCGGACTGCAGAAGCTGACCAATATCGAATCCTTCTCCACCATGTTTCTCAATTACGACCTGCTGGCACGCCGCTACGTGCCGTATGGGCGCATCTACCCGTTCGCCGAGACCGGCGCGGGGCTGGCGATGCTATCAGGCAGCCTTGTCTGGCTGGCTTCACCGGTCGCCCTTTTCATTGGTTCGATTGGCGCGGCTTCCGTGTTCAAGGCGGTCTACATCGACCGACGGGAGCTCAAATGCGCGTGCATGGGTGGCGAAAGCCGCGTTCCCCTGGGCTTTGTCTCCCTGACCGAGAATCTCATCATGATTGCCATGGCGATCTGGATGCCGCTGAGTACGTATGTCCTGGCCCAAGGCTAGCCGGGTTTATTTTCCCGGCGGGTCAGCCCATGAAAGGGTCATCGACCCGGAGACTGCCCGATGACCGATACTGGCGCCCTCACCCTGCCCGACTCTTCACCTCTTGAACGCCTGCTGGCGATCATGGCCCGCCTGCGCGATCCGCAAACGGGCTGCCCTTGGGATGTGGAACAGGATTTTGCCTCCATAGCGCCCTACACCATTGAGGAAGCCTATGAGGTCGCTGATGCCATTCAACGCGCGGACATGGCCGATCTGCGGTCGGAGCTGGGCGACCTCCTGTTTCAGGTCGTCTTTCACAGCCAGATGGCATCGGAAGCCGGCCACTTCACCTTTGACGATGTAGCGGCCGCCATTGCCGAAAAGATGGAGCGGCGTCACCCGCATGTCTTTGCCGGCGCCGAAACACGCAATGCAGAGGCACAGACGCGTGCATGGGAAGCCCAGAAAGCGGCCGAGCGCGCCGCGCGGCATCCCGACCCCTCTGCCCTCGCCGATATTCCGGTCGCCCTGCCCGCGCTTCTGCGGGCATTGAAGCTGACCAAGCGTGCGGCCCGTGTCGGCTTTGACTGGCCGGACGCTGCGCGCGTGCTCGACAAGTTCGAGGAAGAAGCGCGTGAACTGCGCGAGGCCCTTGCGGCCAACGACACGGCTAACATCAAGGAGGAGGTTGGTGATTTGCTCTTTGTTTGCGCCAATCTGGCCCGCAAACTTGATGTTGACCCGGAAGATGCGCTGCGCGAGGCCAATGCCAAGTTCGAGCGCCGGTTCCGCTCGGTAGAGAGCCGCCTGGAAGCCTCAGGCAATAAGGTCGGAGCCGCGAGCCTCGACGAGATGGAAGCCGAATGGGGCCGGGTGAAGGACGCAGAGCGATCGGGCCGCTAGGCCTCCAGATGGGCGTTCAGCAGGCTGGAAAACCGGGCGCGGAAGCGCCCGGCATCGGGCCCTGACAGGCGCGCTTCGATTCTAACGGCACCGGTCTCGGAATCGCGCCGCTCACTCACGACATCGCCGTGCTCGTGCAGCCAGGCGGACACCTCGTCCTGTCCGGGTTCAAGCTCCATGACGATGTGCTCGTCATCGCGGCCGAGGGCTTCGTCGATGGCTGCCATAAGCGCCGCAACGCCCTCGCCCGTGACGGCTGATACCGGATGCACCGGCATTTTGGATTTTCCGGACGCCGTGCGCGCGGCCCAGAGCGCATCGTCGCGGGCTTCCTCGTCGAGGCGGTCGATCTTGTTCCAGGCCTCGACCAGTGGCTGGCCGTGTGCAGGCCCGCACTCCAGCGCGGTCAGCACGCTTTCCACATCGGCCTTGCGGCCTTCATTATCCGGGTCCGACAGATCGCGGACATGCACGAGAATGTCGGCTTCGCGCACCTCTTCCAGTGTCGCGCGGAAGGCGGCGATAAGCTCGGTCGGCAGGTCGGTGATGAAGCCGACCGTATCGGAGACGAGCACCCGGCGCCCGGATGGCAGCCGCACCCCTCTCACCGTGGGATCCAGTGTGGCAAAGGGCATGTCTTTCGCCAGCACGCCCGCCGCCGTCAGCCGGTTGAACAGGGTTGATTTTCCGGCATTGGTGTAACCCACCAGCGCGATAGATGGCCACGGAGCCGCCTGACGGCGGGTCCGGTGCAGCGCGCGCGTGCGTTTGACCTGCTCAAGCTCGCGGCGCAGCTTGGCCATCTTTGAGGCTAGCAGGCGCCGGTCGGTCTCGATCTGGGTTTCGCCGGGACCTGCAAGGAAGCCCCTGCCCCCGCGCTGGCGTTCCAGGTGGGTCCATGTCCGCACAAGGCGCGAGCGCTCATAGGTCAGGCGCGCGAGTTCGACCTGCAGCCGCCCTTCGCGAGTGCGGGCCCGCTCACCGAAAATCTCAAGGATGAGGCCGGTGCGGTCGATCACCTTTACATTCCAGCGCTTTTCAAGATTGCGCTGCTGAACAGGCGAAAGAGCGGTATCGATGATGACCGCTTTCACACCGAGGGATTCGATCCGTTCGTGCAGGGTTTCCAGCTTGCCTTTGCCGAAAAAGGTGCCGGCTTCCAGCTTGCGCACTGGCTCAATGATGGCATCGGCGGCAATCAGGCCGAGGGCTATGGCAAGACCCGTAGCTTCCTCAAGGCGGGCATCGGCCCGGCTGGTGTCCACGCCCGGAGGCAGAGGATGGATGATCAGCGCGCTATCGTTTGCCGTGGCAGTTTCGGTCAATCGTGATCCCCGTCGGGGCCATCCTCATTGCCATCGAAGAGCTGAACCGGCTGGCTCGGCATGATGGTCGAGATGGCGTGCTTGTAGACAAGCTGAACCTGGCCGTCGCGGCGCAGAAGGACACAGAAATTGTCAAACCAGGTGACAATGCCCTGCAGTTTCACCCCGTTTACGAGGAAGATCGTCAGCGGCGTCTTGCTTTTGCGGACCGTATTGAGAAACACGTCCTGAAGGTTCTGTTTTTTATCGTTCGACATGACCGTCCACCTTGGTCCGGAACACCCGGACATCACACACAAGAGTCATAGGTAGCGGGCGTTGCCGCTGCCTGCAATGGGGTTGGGGCAAGACACGAGCCTAGCTCTCCTCACCTGCCTCATAGGACGCCCTTAGAGCGCTGGCGAGCGATCCCGGCGCACCATTGGCAATCGGACGGCCATCAATGCTGACGACCGGCATCACCATGGAGGTTGCCGAGCTGACAAAGGCCTCTCTTGCCCCAAGCGCTTCGTCGACCGTAAAGGGACGTTCCTCGAAGACGAGGCCTTGCGCTTTCGCGATGCGCAAAATTCGCTGGCGGGTGATGCCATTCAGGATGGTTTCGTCAGCTGCCCGCGTGACGAGGCGCCCCTCCCCGGTAATGATCCAGGCATTGCTGGAACTGCCTTCGGTCACCTCTCCCGCTTCATTGACCAGCCAGGCCTCAAAGGCGCCGGCCTCACGCGCGGCTTGCTTCGCCAGAACATTCGGTAGCAGCGATATACTCTTGATATCACACCGCTTCCAGCGGAGGTCCTTTTGTGTGATGACAGCAATTCCGGCTTCTGCGCGTGCCGAGACAGGAGCGCGCGGTGCCGGACGCACCGTGATCACCACGCTGGGACGGATAGTGCCTGCCGGAAAGGCATGATCGCGCCTCGACACACCGCGCGTGATCTGCAGGTAGACCAGCGCATCTGTCAGCCGGTTTCGGCGCAAGGTCTCGCGCAGGGCGATATCGAGGGCCACGTCACTCATGGGCTGGGGAATGCGGATCTCGCCGAGCGAACGCTTCATGCGGGCAAGATGACCGGCATGGTCGAGGAATACGCCATCCCGCACCAGCCAGACCTCATAGATGCCGTCGGCGAACTGATAGCCGCGATCTTCCACCTGCACGGCGGGCGTATCGATCGGCAGGTACTGGCCGTTCACATAGGCGATGCGGGCCATCGGCAATCAGTCTCCGCTGAAAATGAGGAACAGAACCGCGGCAAGCGGCAGAATTTCGATGCGACCGAGAATCATCAGGATAGAGGCGATAATCAGGCCGCCTGCCCCTACCTCGCCATAGGCAGCTCCTGCAAGCGGACCGGCATTGGCGAGCGTTGCGCCAGC